>JAPOYQ010000324.1 GCA_026706505.1 Gemmatimonadota bacterium | reverse complement strand
AAGCATGCGCCAAGCGTGCGTTGGCCATACGACGTGTAGCCCCACTTGGAACCCGACCCCGAGGCCCACCGTGAGAAAGAGCACTTGATGCAGGGAGAACGCGCCTAGATCGACAAGCTGTAAACCTCCGGTGCCCAACAACATCCCGGCCCCGATCCACCCCACTAGCGCCGGCAGGCGAATCGCCTGCGCTAGCTGGCCTCCAGCCGCGGCCAACAGGGCCAGAGCACCCAGCATCCACGCGGAGTCAAAGGGGCTGGAGCGATCCTGCAGCGGCCCGTAGTAGATCAAGAGCAGGACAAAGGCAGCTACTACTATCGTTTTCATGGCGAGAGGCGGCCCCGCCCGGCTGGCTTTAGTCGGTCCCCTTTGCGGCGGCCCGCTTTTGGCCTAAGTAGAGCACTGGACTAGCGACGAATATAGACGAATAGGTGCCAATCACGACGCCGATCATCAAGGTGATGGTGAAGTCGCGGTTGACCTCGCCGCCAAAGATCATCAGCACCAGCACCGCCATAAGGGTCGTCGCCGAGGTGATCAGCGTGCGGCTCAGACACTCGTTGATGCTCTGGTTGACCGTGCCGTCAAAACCCTGTCGGCGGGCCGTGTGCAGGTTTTCGCGGATGCGGTCGAAGACCACGATCGTGTCGTTGAGCGAATAGCCGACAATGGCCAGCAAGGCAGCGACCACCGCGAGGGTAATCTCAATGTTGAGGAGCGAGAGCAGCCCGAGGGTGATGAGCACATCGTGGAAGAGCGCGACGACCGCGGCGATCCCGTAGAGGAAGCGGTGGAAGCGCCAAGCCATGTAGATCAGAATCAGCGCCAGTGCCACCAGGACTGCGCGCACGGCTGCGTTGCTCAGTTCACTGCCGATTTTTGGGCCGACCTTTTCTTGGCGCCGGATCCACTCCATTTCCGCGATGTTGTCGGCAAATCCGGACTTGAGAACTCCCATAATGCCGTCGGCCACCTCAGTGCCTGCCCCGCTCTCGCTGACGCGGATGAGGATGTCGTTTTCCGATCCGAACTGCTTGATCTCGCTCTTGCTCAGGTCGATCTCGGCATCGCCCACAGGGACGCGGCCGAGTTGGCTGCGGATATCCTCGACTTGGATTGCTGGATCGAAGTGCAACTCCAGCAAGGTGCCGCCGGCGAAGTCAATGCCCTTGCGGATGCCATTGGTGCCCAAATTGGTGCCCAAAATGGAGACGATGCCGATGAGCAGCACGGCCGCCGAGGTGCCGAAACCAATGTTGCGCAACGAGAGGAAGCGGATGTTCAGGTTGGCGAAGAGCGCGACTGGCCCGATGCTCAAGGTCGATTGATCCGATCTCCGGGTAATCAAGTCGAAGATCGTGCGGGTTACAAAGAAGGCCGTAAAGAGGCTGGAGATGATGCCGATGCACAAGGTCAAAGCAAAGCCGCGGATCGGCCCGGTGCCGAACTGATAGAGCACGATACCAACTAGGAACGTAGTCACATTGGCGTCGATGATGGCCGAAAGCGCGTGGCCATAGCCGGAATCTATGGCCGCGCGAACAGTCTTGCCCGAGCGCAGCTCTTCGCGGATGCGCTCGAAGATCAGCACATTGGCGTCAACGGCCATACCAATGGTCAGGATGATGCCAGCAATGCCTGGCAAGGTCAGCGTGGCGTGAAAACCGGCCAGTACCGCCATGATGAAGAGCATGTTGAGCAAGAGGGCGCAGTCGGCGATCAGCCCGGCGGCGCGGTAGTAGAGGACCATGAAGATCACGACTAGTACCATGCTGTAGATCGCTGCGGTCTTGCCTTGCTCGATGGAGTCGCGCCCAAGCGAGGGGCCAACCGTGCGGTCTTCGATGATCTCGACCTCGGCCGGTAGTGCACCGGCCCGCAGCACGATGGAGAGGTCTTTGGCTTCTTCTTGGGTGCCGCTACCGGTGATGATGCCGCGCCCCTCGCTGATTTTATTTTGGATGACTGGGGCCGAGTACACCGATTCGTCGAGGACGATGGCCATGCGCTCGCCGATGTGCGAACCCGTGATGCGGCTGAAGAGCCGCACCCCTTCGTCGGTGGTCGAGAAATTGACGATGGGCTGGCCCATGTACTCGACGACTTGGCCGATGGAGACAAAGGCGTCCTGAATCATGTGCCCGGTCATCTCCGGTTTCTTGCGCACCAAGTAGAGGAAGTAAAACTCATTGCCTTCGGCCCCGGCGGGCTTGCTCGAAAAGAGGAATTCTACATCTGCGGGGATGAGCTCTTGGGCCTCTGGGGTGTTGAGCAAGTTCTTGACGCGCTGCAAGTCGCGGCCCGAGACCGTGAGGTCTTCGCCGGCGAGGTTGAGCATGGAGGAGAGGGGGGTGCTTTCTGGTGTGGAGGAAAGGAGGAGGTCTTCTTCTTTCTCTTCTTCCTCCTCTTGCGGGGCCAGCACTTGGTCGATGCGCTGGATCAGGCGAGTGCGATCCTCAGAAGGTTCGAGGAGTTGGAATTCGAGAAGCGCGGTCTGGCCCACTAAGTCTTTGGCGCGCTGTACGTCTTGGACGCCGGGCAACTCGATGATGATGCGGTTGTCGCCTTGGCGCTGAATGGTCGGCTCGGCCACCCCGAACTGATCGACGCGATTGCGGATGACTTCCTGGGCTTGGGCGACCGCATCTTGGGCTTCCTGCTGCTCCATCCCCTCGGTCTTGACCTCTAGGACGAGGTGGATACCGCCCTGCAAGTCCAGTCCCAAGTTGAGCGAGCGCTTTTTCAGATCGACGAGTTGCTCGGGGGACTTTAGTCCCATGACTTCTCGCTCGTCGTCCGTCATGCTGTAAAAATCCACGCTTGGCAGCAGGTAGTACACTGCGGCGGCGATTAGTGCCACGATCAGCACGAGTTTCCGGTTGCGTTTCATAAATTTGTCTTTACTCCACTATTGCCGAGCGCAGCCCGGCGAAGGTTTGCTGCTATTGCAAAAGCGAAAGCGGTCGCGCATCCCCGTTGACGCCCGGTGCATGAGCTGCCCGTCTCGCGCAAAAAAAATGAAGCCCTCGACGTCCGGTAGGCCCTCGACGAGTGCGAGTCCTTGCTCAGGCCCTAAGACGAAGACCGCGGTTGACAGGATGTCGGCGTCCAGTGCGGTAGCAGCCCACACAGTAGCGCTTATGCACGCCCGCGCTGGATAGCCAGTCTTGGGGTCGAGCAGATGGTGATAGCGCTCGCCCTCCCAATCAAAGTACTGCTCGTAGTCACCGGAGGTCGCGATCGCCGCGAGCCCGAGGTCCTCTACTGCTATGTATTGCTCTGGGGCACGCGGGTGCTGGACCCCAAAAAGCCAAGGCCGACCGTCCGGCTTTTCACCCCAATAGCGAATGTCGCCGCCGGCCTCCACAACTCCGGCCTCCACCCCCAATTCCTGCATGGCCGCTACGGCTTGGTCGACCGCGTAGCCTTTGGCCGCTGCTCCCAGGTCTAACCGCAGTCCCGGCCTGTGGATCCGAAACGACTGGGCGGCAACTCCCAACCCTTCGTAACCCACCAGCGCCAGTGCTGAATCGATCTGCGCCGGGGCAGGCGGTGCTACCGCATCGGAGAAGTTCCACAGGCTCGTCAATGCCCCCACCGTGCAGTCAAAAGCTCCGTCGGTCAACGCGGCGAAATGCTGGCTGCGTGTCAAGACTGCAATCAACCCGGCTGGGCCACGCGTTGGAGCGAGCTGCGCCTGCTGTTCTAGTCGCCGCAGTACACCGTCCTCGCGGTAGTGGCTCATTGACGAATCGACGCGGGCGATCTCTGCGTACGCCGCCTCTATGTGCGGGCTAACCACTGCTCCGTCTCCGTAGAGTTTGACCGTGACGAGGGTTCCCAACAAAAGGCGGTCTGCGCGCACTGGCGCGGCGGGCCGAGGCGACGGCAGAAAGTACAGGACCACGGCCAAACCGCCTACGGCCAGCAGACTGCGCTTGAGCATGAGCTGGTCGCGTCAATTGTTGCGTTCGACGACGAGCTGCACGGCTCGTTCTAGTGCTGTACGGGCCGGGGAAGGAGCCAGCACTTCTAAACACTTCTGAGCGTGGGCAGCGTATTCGTGTGCGGTCTCGACGGCGGCGGCGACTCCTTGGTGCTTGTCGACAAAGGCCACGATCTGCCCCCATTCGGCTTCGTCCTTGTCCGGTCGGGCTAAAAGAGCCTCCATATCGGCTCGTGCTCCTGATGGGGCTCGCTGTAAGGCGCGTATCAATGGCAAGGTAATCTTGCCTTCGCGCAGGTCGTGCCCGACGGGCTTGCCCATGGTCGCCTGATCGCTGGTGAGGTCGAGGATATCGTCGGCGACTTGGAAGGCGCGGCCGAGCGACTCTCCGTAGCGTCCCATGGATTGCACGATCTCGTCCGATGCGCCGGCGAGAATCGCGCCAATCCGCGCTGCGGCCGAGATCAGAGAAGCCGTCTTGTCGCTGACCATGGCAAAGTACGACTCTTCGCGCGTATCGCACTGAGTGCCGATCTGGATTTCAAATATCTCGCCTATGCTCAGCCGTTCGGTGGCGTGCGCGACTGCGCTCAGGACTTGCAGATTGCCGGTTCCGATTAGCAGGCGCAGTGCGCGCGCGAGGAGAAAGTCGCCCATGAGTACTGCAATCTGCCCGGTCCAGCGCTCGTTGACCGTCTCTCGGCCCCGGCGCACGGTCGCTGAGTCCACTACGTCGTCGTGGGCCATGGTGGCGGCGTGAATCATTTCGACGGCCACGGCCGTGTCGATTAGCTGTTCGTTCCAGTCGCCAGACGCTTTAGCCACGAGCAAGATGAGGGCCGGCCGGAGGCGCTTGCCCTTGAGGGTCGCCATGTAGCGAGCTATGACGTGGACCAGCTCGACATCGGCGTTGAGCTCGGCGTTGAGCCGCTTTTCAAATCGGGCCAGTTCTTGATCAATCAGACCTATGCAGGGATCCATGAGAAAGGCATCTGTCGGAATTAAATCTGCTACATAAATAGAAAATTTAGAAGCTAAGTATTGAAAATATACCTGTCAATCTGCGCACGGGGTGCTGGCAATGGATTGATTTTGCTCTATGGCTTATACTTGTCGCTCCATCGCAACGCGGGGAGATTGCTATGAAAATTACCCAGATTAAGACCTATTTGATGCACTGTGCGCCTCCGCAGGCGAGTGGTTGGTCGGCGCGCAATTGGCTCTTCGTCAAGGTCGAGACCGATGCCGGCATCTACGGCGTGGGCGAGGCGTCGGGCTGGCCGCGCGTTGTCGAAACGGCCATCCACGACCTGACGCCTTTGATGATCGGCGAAGATCCCTTCCACATTGAGCGGCTGTGGGGCAAGATGCAGGTGGCGATGATGGGCCACGGCATGACCGGCATCGTCGGCTCTGGTGCCATGACCGGTATTGAGATGGCCCTGTGGGATATCAAGGGCAAGGCCCTTGAGCAGCCGGTGTGGAACCTCTTGGGCGGCAAGATGCGCGACCGGGTGCGGGTCTATGCTCACGCGCACGAGAAAGAGCGGGCACGCGCCTTGATCGATCAAGGCTATACGGCGATTAAGACCGGAGGGATCAAAAACTGCGTCGAAACGGTTGCCGCCATCCGCAAGGAGGTCGGCGACGAGGTGGATCTCATGGTCGATGTCCACGGCCCGCCTTGGCTGACGACGCGCGACGCCATTGCCTTGGGTCGCGCACTTGAAGACTACGACCTGCTGTTTTACGAGGATCCAGTAGCCCCTGAAAATATCGATGCCCTCGCTCGGGTTGCCGAAGCAGTGGACATTCCCATTGCCGCGGGCGAACGCCACGCCACCATTTGGGGGGTAAAAGAGCTGATTGAGCGCGAAATCATCGATGTGGTACAGCCGGATACAGGCCGCGCTGGGGGTCTGGGGCAGATGAAGAAGATCGCCGCTATGGCCGAGGCCCATTACTGCACGGTAGCCCCGCACGACGGTTCGTTGGGGCCGGTGGCCGAAATGGCGGCCGTACACCTAATGGCCACGCTGCCCAATTTTCTGATCTTGGAGCACCTAGCCGACGATGTGCCGCAGCGCTACGAAGTAATGACCGGCCAGCCCGAAG
>JAPOYQ010000577.1 GCA_026706505.1 Gemmatimonadota bacterium | reverse complement strand
GGTTGATATCCGCCCCGAGCTTGCTGCCGCCGCCGCCAATTACCCAGGCGTACGGTTTTTCGTATGGCGGCGCGCCTGCTGGGACGCGCACTTTGTACTCGACGAGTTCGTCTCTTTCCACGTCGTAGCGGGTCATCCTGCCGCGATTGGGTATCCACACATCGCCCCGATCGTCCATGTCGATGTAGCGGCTCCAGGTGCCCACTCGCCCTTTGTCGATCACTTGGTGCGTGTCCAGTTCGTAGATGAGAAAGTGCATGCGCGGTTCGGTTTTGAAGTAGATGCGGCGGCGCTCGTGGTCGACAATGCCGTTCATCAGACCGTCCTGGGTGCGCAGGATGCCAAGGTCCTGGGCCAAGCCCGTGCGCGGATCATAGGCGATTAAATGACCGCCGGGATAACCGCCGGCCTGTTCGCCGATTTCGGGTCTGGTGGCAAATAGTTCGTGCCCTTGCTTGGTGCCGCCGTATATGCGGCCGTCGGGGCCGATGGCCAGTTGCGTGTGCGTCTTGCCCTGGGTATTGATGTCGTACAGGTTTTCGGCGATGGTCTGGCTTAGGTTGACTACTCTCTCGATGCTGCGGTCGCGGGGGTCATAGGCCAGCCAGTCGCCGTAATCGTAGTAGTTGGCCGTGCCTAGGTAGACCTTGCCGTCGGGCCCTGCCACGCAAGCGGTGTACCCCGACTTGTTGTTGGCATATTCATCAGGCACTGGGGTGGCCCAGCAGAACAGCGGTTTGAGGTCGGCCACTTCGGGCTGCTGCAGGGCGGCGGGCACGGATCCCGTGGGCTCTGGGACCGTGCGACAGAGGGCAGGGGCCGCTAGCAACAGGCACAGTGCCCACGCGGAGAGTAGCCAAAGCGAGGTGGCTCGATTTTTCATGGACTTACTCTCCGTCGGGCAGATCGCCGAAGTCAGGTACAGGGAGAAGGGCACCTCCCTGTAGCGCGGACTCGTGGGCGACGAGGCCGATGCGCAAACTCATGAGGGGGCAAGGTACGGCAGGTGGATAGGGGGCGCAATAGTCCGTTTTCTAGGTTGATTTGGCGTTAGCAAAGCCCATTGCAAAAGGTCGGCCGCACTCAAAGCCGCCGAGGTCGTTTCCAAAGGATGGAGGGGTCCAAGGTGCCCTTGTCTTTTGCGCGATCGCTTCTTATTTTTAGCTATGACTAAATTTTAAGTTATATATTACTTAATTATTTTTATTCTCCGCCTAAAGGAGGCAACTGGTGAAGCGTCCGATTTTTGCCGCCGTCCTGTGCGGTGGAGCCTGGATCGGTGGGGCCTGTGGCCCGCTCATGACCGAACCTCCGCCCGCGGGCGACGATTTTGAATCGCCCTTTGAGGGGCTGTCCGCAGACCTCAACGCGGTTTTCGTCGCAGGAGACGAGAATTTTGCCAAGTCCTTTACCATTGATGAGGGCCTAGGGCCCATCTTCAACAATGTTAGCTGCGAAGGCTGCCATCCCGGCGATGGGCGAGGCACCCCTGCACTGGGATTTTTCCGCTTTAGCGAAGGAGAAAATTTGGCCCTGGACAAAGGCGGGGCCCAGCACCAGGACAAAGCCATCCCCGGTGCACCCCCCGAAATGCTGCCCCCCGGGGTGGACCGTTCCTTCCGCATGCCGCCGCCGGTATTTGGCGTGGGCTTGATCGAGGCCATTCCAGTGGAGACCATCCTGTCGCGCGAAGACCCCGACGACACAGATGGCGACGGCATATCGGGCCGGGCCCACTGGGTCCGCTCGCCCGACTACGTCTCCACAGCCCATGTGGGCGGAGGGGACGGGATCCAGCTAGGGCGCTTTTCGCGCAAAGCCCAGGTCTCATCCCTGCTGCAGCAGGTGGTGGAAGCCTATCACGAGGATATAGGCATCACCAGCGACTTTCTGCCCGAGGAGAACAGCCATGCCCAGGCCGGCGGAGTAGCGCTGGGCGACCAAGTGCCCGATCCAGAGATTTCGGCTGCCACTGTGCTGACCACAGTGATGTACGTGCGGTTGTTGGCTCCGCCCAAACGGGGTCCCATCACGCCCCAAGTCGAGCGCGGCGAGGCCCTCTTCCACCAGGCTCAGTGCCATACCTGCCACGTGCCCACCATGCGCACGGGGGCCAGTTCGGTGGCTGCCTTGAGCTATGTGGACGCCCACCTGTACTCCGATCTGTTGCTCCACGACATGGGGGAGGGATTGGCCGATAATCGCCCCGACGGCGACGCCACGGGGCGAGAGTGGCGCACTGCGCCTTTGTGGGGCCTGCGTCTAGTGCCCGATTTCCTAGGGGGGCAAGCCTTTTATATGCACGACGGCCAATCGACCACCTTGCACGATGCCATTGTGCGCCACGGGGGCGAATCCGCGGCCAGCCGAGACGCGTACATGGCCCTGGATCAGGTGGACCAGGAGGCCCTGGTCGCCTTTTTGGAATCTCTTTGAGAAGAGAAGTAAGCCGTGATATCGAGAATGCTGATGAGCCTGCTGTGTCCACTCGTGGGGGTTGCGACAGCCGAGGAGGGCGAAACGCCCTTGGTGCGGGGTGGCATTGGCGACAAGCCCTTTATCAAGGGGATTGGGGGCCGTACGCATTTTGGCGGCTATACTGAGGTCCACTTCCGCTACGAGCGCGAAGAGGGAATTACCGAGGAACTGACTTTTGAGCCCAAGCGCTTCAATATCTTTACCTATACGCCGGTATCCGACCGCCTCCGCGTGGCCTCGGAACTGGAATTTGAGGAGGGGGGCGAGGAGATTAAGATAGAACTCGCCCTCATCGACTTTGAAATCCACCCATTCCTCACCTTTAGGGGCGGCATCATCCTGTCCCCCTTGGGGCGTTTCAATCTGTCCCACGACAGCCCGACCAACGATTTCACCGACCGACCCTTGGTCAGCACCCAGATCATCCCCACGGCTCTGTCAGAGGGAGGCATGGGGTTTTACGGCTCTGTCCATCCCACTCCCCAAGCCCGGATGACCTACGAGCTGTACGCAGTAAACGGATTTGACGATCGAGTAGTAGGGGGTCGGCCCGAGGGCACCCGCATTGCCGCGGGACGGGGCAATTTTGCCGACAACAACAATCGCCCTTCTTGGGTGGGGCGCTTGGGTCTGAGTCCGCGGCCCGCTGTCGAAGTGGGGGTCTCTCTGCACACGGGCCCCTATAATAGCTGGGAAGCCGATGGTTTGGCCATTGCCGACAAGCGCAATCTGAGCATTTTCGCCCTCGATTGGGAAGTCCGCCAGGGCCCTTTTGAATGGTTGGGGGAATGCGCTCTGGCCGCCATTGACGTGCCCGAGGAAAGCGCCATTTTTCAGTCGAGTCAACGCGGGTACTACGCCCAATTAAACGCCCACTTTGGCCGTGGATGGATCGCTCAATTACCCCGTTCCCATTTTACTGGCATAGTGCGCTATGGCCTGGTGGATTTCGATGCGGATATCGACGGCGACAGCCACCGACGCCTCAGTCTGGGGATCAATTTTCGTCCCGAGGAGGAGGCCGTGTTCAAGGTAGACTACCAGCGCAATTGGCAGCGCGACGCCTTTGACAACTTGGTTCGCGGGGCCGCCTTCCTCTTCAGTGCGGCTACTTATTTCTAGGAGGTGTTGTGGAGACCGGGACCGAAAAAATACCGCGGCGCAGTTTCTTAGCCCACTTGGGTGGAGTTTGCTTGGCCGGCCACTCCCTGCTCGGATGCGCTACTGTGCCCGTGCACTATGCAGTGGTAAGAGATGGGGCTGTTTTTTTGTCGGACAACCAGTTAAACGAATTGTTTAGAAAGGGCAACGCCGGGCTCCTGCAAAGCTCTGACTTGCCCGAAGCTATCGTCTTGTTGCGCGGTGGGGAACCGCCCTTGCAAGCTCTGGGGGCCACTTGTCCGCATCAGGGGTGTCAAGTGCGTCCCAGAGAGCATTTTTTAATTTGTCCTTGCCATGGATCGACCTTTAATCGGGCGGGAGAGCCCACCCGAGGGCCGGCACAAAATCCCCTCAATCGCTACGACTTGGAGTTAGTAGAGGGGGGCGTGCGACTGCGAGTTGGTTGAAGTGGGGCGGATGCAGCTATCTTTCCGCTCCGACCAACCGAGAAAGGAAGCAAATGCAGAATGCACTGCTCGTGCCACGCAAAGGTGGGGTCGCGCTAACGGATCACTGCCAACTTGCGCGCGATCTCAGTGCCGCCAGCCTGCAAGCGATACAAGTACACCCCGGTCGCTAGATCGTCGGCTGTCCAGGTAATGGTATGCCAGCCGGCCTCCCGGTGGCCCTTGCTTATCTGTCCGACGTGCTGGCCTTGGAGGTTGTACATCGCTAGATCAACTGGCCCCGCCACGGGCAGCCAAAAGCGTATCTGGGTCGAATTGTTGAAGGGATTGGGCGCGTTGGCGACCAGAATCGGCGCACCGGTCGCGTCCCGCGACTCTATGTCCTCCACTGCGGTAGCCATTTCCAACTCGGCAATGGCGAACTGGACGAACCACAACTCGTAGTTGGGGTGAGGTCCGGCGCTGAATACCGCGGTGGGCAAGCTCGGCATCAGGCTGCCGCTGGCCGGGGAAATGCCGTGGAGGAAGAAACTGGAGACTAGGCCGTAGCTGGCCAAATCGACCAGCGGCTCCTCCTGCCAGTTACCCCCGCGATCGTCCGATCGATAGAGCCGCAAGTCGGACCCGTATGTGCTGGCTACCCACACGGCACGGCTTCCATCGGGTCTTTGATAGGCCGCAGCCACCTGCGCATTGCTCAGCGCTTGACGGGTCCACGCGCCCGTATGCGGGTTGCGGACAAAGACAAATAGTTGATTGGCCTGTCCGGGGGATTGGTACTGTCCAGTGACGTATATATAGCCATCTAAGTCGCGCCACATGGCCTCGCCGAAAGCGATAATATCGCCTTCGGGCGCGATCTCGACTACGACCTCGGGCGCGACCGGACCGGGGTCGCCGTAGGGCAAGTGCATGTAGAGGATGCGGTTGTAGAGCGCCCTAGGGTCGGGCTGATTGCTCACTAGCAAGTGATAACCCGTCTCATCGGGTTGAATGACTGGGTAGAGCCAAGTCGTCCACGGCACCTCTGTTCTTTGCGCTGGCGCGAGGACGTAGGGGCCGTCCCAAGTGCCGGTGCGCAAATCGAGCATGGCCGTCTTGAAGGTATAGGTCGCCGGATCGCCGATATAGCCGATTACTAGGCGCTCGTCGTAAATGCCTGCGCCCATGTATCCGGCCTTGCCAATGGCGTCTGGCACTTCGAGTTGCTCGAACTGGTCAATCTGCCCCGGCGCGGTGGCCCGCAGAATGACCGGCTTTTCGTTGATCTTTGGATAGATCAGGAGCAGCCGTTGTTGCTCGTCGAGCAATACCATGCCCGGCTGGTAGTTCAAACCGTCCCACTCGTAGCCCCGGTGCCACTGCCCGTCGCGCAATTGGTAGAGCGCCCCCTGTGCGGTGGCCTGCTCCGGTCCCCACAGGGCAACTGTGTAATAGCTGTCGCCATCGTACACCAGTTTGGGGGCGTTGTAGCCCCAGTACGAACTGACCCAAGCCACCCCTGTGTCGATTTTAGATAGATGCACGTCGATTTCTTGTCCCGAGACTCCAACGGCATTCCACTTTAGGCAGATGACGGCTAGCCATAGCCATGCGACTCGTCCTTTCATAGGAGCCTCCTTTGCAGCATCTGACGCAAGATTCGTTCTCGTGTTGATTTGGCGTTGGCAAGGCCGTGCCCTATTTTGCAGCCGACCTGTCCACCCTTTTGCCCAGCTAAAATCCCATGTCCAGTCCCATTGCAGCAGGCCGGCCGTACTCGCCGGAAGAAACCCAGCGCATTATCGAGCAATTCAACCGCGACGGCTACTATCGCTTGGGGCCCGTCCTCGCAGCCGACGAAGTCGAGGCCCTGCGCGGGGCCATGGCGCGCAAAGTCGCCGATCCCCGCATCCTCAACGACGAAGCAGGCGACCACATCCGCGGCATCAGCCTCATGCGCATGTTTGAATATAGCGAAGCATTCCGCGACTTGGTAGTTCGCGAGCCGTTTGTTAGCTTGGCCGAAGCCATCTTGG
>JAPOYQ010000289.1 GCA_026706505.1 Gemmatimonadota bacterium | reverse complement strand
GGAACCAGTGGAAATAGCCGCGCAGCAGGGCGATGAGCGCGGCTTCGCCAAAGCCGAAGAGCCACACCGCCCACTTGTTCAGGTCGGGCAGCATGGGGTTGTTGAGCAGATAAACCATATCTTCGAATATCCAGTTGGCCTTGCCGCCGAGGAAAATCAGGCCGCTCCCTTCATAGGCCAAGCTGATTGTCTCGACGGCCAATACGACGAATCCGATGGGAAAGGCAATTAGGACCATCGCCGTCAGCCGTCCGGGCTGCTGCTCTAGGGAAAACAGGCGGAAGCAGTGGGGCAGCGCTGGCCAAGCCGGAATGCGGAAGGTGCCGAAGAAGGCATTGCTGGTGAATACCTTAAACGCCACTAGGCTGCGCGGCGACTGGAAGGCCGAACCGACTAACTCGATGAGGAAGGAATCGCCTTTGATATGGGGCTTGTTGGGCAAGAGATAGGCAAAGCCAGTGGCGGCGACGAGTTTGGCTATGACGAAGTAAGTCAGCGTCATCAGCAGGAAACCGCCAATAGCCACGGGCAAGCTCATGCCCAGTTGCACTCCCCAGCCGATGACGCTGAGCGCCGACAGAATTAGGCCAGCCACGGCCAGCCGGTAGAGCGCGACTTGGCGTGGCTCGCCTTGGCCGCTGCACACTTGGTGCCATACCTGACGCAAATGGCGTCGGGCCAGCCAGATGGACCACAGGCCGATGAAGACTAGGGCGCCGTAGCTCTCCATGTAGATGATGTTTTGCGCCTCGGGTTGCTGGCCAGCGGCACCCACGGCAAAACCACCGATGGAAAAGCCGGTCCGCTTCATTAGGGCTATCTTGAGCGCGGCCAGCAAGTGGAAGAAAATCATGCTGCCGAGGATGTCCACTGGACACAAATAGGTCACGGCCATGATCAGAGGCAGAATGCGCACGGTGAGAAAAAAGTCCGGCGTCAAGTTAAGATCGTAGAATTTCCAGTAGAATTCGATGGGTGGCAGGCCTAGGGCGAAGTAGGTGGCGATATTGTAGAGTATGGGCAGGAAAACCAAGGCGAAGCCGATCCAGAAGACGGGCTTGCAAAATAGCTCGGGCCATCGCTTGCCCTCAAAGCCTTGGGTCAGATCTAGGGGCATTTGCGCCAGTGGAAAGGTCAGCTTCTCGGCTTCGACCCACTGTTTGTGGAAAAGGGCGATCAGGCAGAAGCCGAAGACTACCATGGCCATAGAAACGCCGAGCCACTGGCCGATGGCACCGATCCACCCGTCCCAGGGAATGGAGGCCCCTTCGGACAGGCCAAACCAAAACGGATCGACTACCCGGGGGGGGGCATTGGCAAAGACGTGCCAGGGAAGGTAGTCGAAGAAGAGCTCCTCCCACTGGTTCTCGGCTGTGGCGAAGTAGCTTGGTGCCCCCACAATTGAGGTCCAGTAGGTCATCCAGCCCAACTGCGGAATGGTACCCACCACCCAGAGCATGGAGAACAGGGTCAGCATTTCGCCGCGGCTGAGCGCCACGCGTGGCCAGAGTGCCCTGAGTGCGGTATTGAGGAAGAGCCACAGCACAAAGGGCATGAAAGTGGCCATGGGGAATTGCGAGTGGACGTAGCTGCCTATGCCTAGGCGCTGGCCAACGTTGACGATGTAGTAGAAGTTGGCGGCTATGGTCAGGGCACCTAGGACAATAGCGCGCACGGTGATCTGCGGCGGACCGTTCATGGGCTACAGGGCTGTTGAAAATAGTAGGACATCAGTTCTTCAAATTGGTATAAAACCTGTATTATGGGAAGAAAGAACCTATTTTATGGTCAGTTGCTGTATTGCTGCTTCCCGAATCGCATAGAATATGGCCCGCTTGTTTGTTTTTTTTCTTTTTGCTGCCCCCATTAGTGCCCATGCTCAGGCTAAGGATGCTGCCGAGGCGGCCGCTATTGCCCATCACAGCGCCAAGGTGCTCTTTGAGAAAGGAGACTTGGAGGGCGCGGTGCCGTTCTATCGCCGCGCGATTGAGCTCGATTCTCAGCGCCTTGTCGCCCACCTTGAACTGGGCGTCGCCCTCTTTCAACTTGGCGATGCGGACGGTGCACTGGCAGCATTCCGCACGGTCTTGCGCCTCGATCCCAAACACACGCTGGCGTATAGCTACTTAGGCAATGTGCTGTACAGCCGCCGGGATGTCGAGGGTGCGGTGCGGTCCTATCGCCGCGCCATTGAACTCGACCCCACACTAGCCCAGGCCCACAGCGACCTAGGGGCCATCCTCTACGGACTGGGCGATGTGGAAGGGGCCATTGCCGCGTGCAGCCGGGCGGTCGAGCTCGAGCGCGACCACGTACAGGCGCTTTATAATTTAGGCTTGGCCCGCAAAAAAAAAGGCGATTCGGAGCAAGGGGCCCAATCCTTGCGGCGCGCCATTCAGGCCGATTCTACTTACGTTCCAGCTCGCTACAGTCTGGCCCTGCTGCTCTATGAGCGGGGCAATGCGGCAGAGGCCATCGCCCAGTACCGCCAGATTATCTCCTTAGATCCCAAGCACAGCCGCGCCCACAACAATCTAGGCCATATTCTCTACAGTCGCGGTGATGTCATCGGCGCTATGGCACTCTTGCAACGAGCCCTTGAGCTAAATCCCGACTACGCCCAAGCCCACTTCAATCTGGGTCTGGCTTACAAAAAGCAGGGGCGGATCGACGAGGCAGTGCAAGCGTTCGGCGCTGCTCTGCGCCTGCGCCCGGGCCATGTCCGCGCCTACAACCACCTAGGTGCCGCGCTCTACGCCCGCGGCGATAGAGGTGCTGCGGTCCAGGTCTATCAGCAGGCCATCCGCCTCAAGCCCGACTTTGCCGGCCCACGCTTTGGGTTGGCCACCATCCTGCAGGAGCAGGGCAATGAGGCCGCCGCCATCCAGCAGTACCGTGCCATTATCGACATTGGCAACGATGAGCACTTGCAGCGCATGGCGCAACAAATCCTCCGCGCTATGGGGGAAAAACCATAGGTTCAGCGTTTTACAGTGGCAATATCCCGCCCTTCTTCTACTACCACAAAACGATCCCCCGCCACTTGGGTATATTGGTCGATTAAACCGCTGGGCCAGCGGATTTCCAAGGTGTCCACTGCGGCGCTCGGCCCCAGTCCAAAAGTGAGCCACAGACTGTTGTGCGATAGGTAGCTCGAGCCAGCGGCCACTTCTCTAAGCTGTTGCTGGCCGCCGGCGACTAGGCGCACTCTGGCACCGATGCCGTCGCGGTTGCTATTGCGGCCCAAGGTGCGGATGGTTAGCCAGTGATTGTCGCTGGCAGTGTCGTTGCGCAGCAAGGTGGGCACGTCGTTTTTGTCAACCACGAAAAGATCCTCGTCGCCGTCGCCGTCGTAATCGCCGACCGCAGTGCCCCGGCTCGACTTGACGATCTGCAGACCTGGCCCGGCTTGTGCACTCAGATCGACGAAGGCAGTACCATCGTTGCGGAAGAGGTTATTCTTCTGGGCGTAGCTCGACTGCGGAAAATAATCTTCTAGGGCAGCAGTGACGTGGCCGTTGGCAATGAAGATATCCAGATCGCCGTCGTGGTCCCAGTCGAAGAAAGCCGTGCCCCACTGCAGCGGCATGAGCGTAGTGCGAGCGACGCCAGCGGCAAAGGAGATATTGGCGAAGGCGCGGCCGTCGTTGCGGTGGAGAGTAGCGGTCTGACCTTCGTAATTGCTCACCGCTAGGTCCAGATCGCCGTCGTTGTCCCAGTCGCCGGCGGCCAGACCCATGCTGCCCTCGGGCCGTCCATCGGCGTCGTAGGCCACGCCCAAGGCCAAGGCTTCTTCGGCAAAGGTTCCGTCGCCTTGGTTGGTGTAGAGGAAGTTGGGGGTGGCGTCGTTGGCCACGTAGAGGTCTAGATTGCCGTCGTCGTTCCAATCCAAGAAGGTGGCTCCGAGTGCCTTGCCTAGGACGGCGTTGAGTCCGGCACTAGTGCTGACGTTGGCAAAGATGCCATTGCCGTCGTTGCGATACAGCACATCGGGCTGGCCGGCAAATGCTTCGGGCGAGGCTACGCTGGCCACCCCGCGCTGGCCGCCGAAGAAGCTGTCGCGCTGCTCGCCGGGCAGCAGGGTGGTCTCTGGATCGAAGACCACGTAATTGCCTGCAAAAAGGTCTAGATCGCCGTCGTTGTCGTAGTCCCCGAACGCGCAGGCCGTGCCGTAGCCATTGTCGTCTACCCCGGCTAGTGCACCGATCTCGGCAAAGGTGCCGTCGTCCTGGTTGGCAAAGAGAAGATTGGGGCCGTAGTAGGTGATGTACAGATCGCTGTCGCCGTCGTTGTCGTAGTCCCCGGCCACACAGCCGGAGCCCCAGCCGCTAGCATCGGTACCGGTCTGTTGGCTGACATTGGCGAAGGTGCCGTCGCCCCGATTGCGGAACAGGGCGTTGCGCGGGATTTCGCCGTCGGGCGGAGGCTGCACATCGCGCGGCAGATCGGCATAGCGCGGACCGGTAAAGCCCAGGCCGCCGTTGACGATGTACAGGTCGAGCCGACCGTCGCCGTTGTAGTCGAAAAAGGCGGCACCCGATCCGGTCGTCTCTAGGATCGTGAGGGCGTTGTTATTGCCGTACCAATTGTGGAAGGCCAACCCCGCCTCCCGGGTTGCATCGGCGAAGCGGGGTTGGGCATTGGAAATGGTAGCGCCGAGGAGAGCAGCTAGGAGCAGAAAATTAATTATTGGTACCTCTCTCAGCTAGTAAGAAGCCGTCTTGGAAAAGATCCAAGACGGCTTCTTTGAGGCGACAGGAGCAAAGCTCCTGCGGTTTTGCTGTCGGTGCAGACCTTTATTTCAGGAAGGTCATTGCCCGCGATTCGACGAACGAGCCCGCCTCCATGCGGTAGTAATAAACGCCGCTGGCGACCAACTCGCCACTGGTATTGCGCGCATCCCAATCAGCCCGGTATTTGCCCGCGGTCATGGTCTGGTCGGCCAAGGTGGCCACCAGCTGACCGGCGGCATTAAAGACTTGCAACTTCACGTGGGCTTCGGCATCGGGTATGGTAAACTCGATGACGGTGCTCGGGTTGAAGGGATTGGGAGTGGCATTGCCCAGACTATATGCGTCGGGGGTGGCACCGGCCACCTCTGCTATAGCGGTGGCGTCGGCACCCAACTTGCCCGAGGCCAAGGCCACAGGCGTATGGAGCAGCAGATGGGGGCCGTAGGGGTTAGTAGTCTCGTCGTCCCCGTAGCCGTAGGTAAAGGTCTCTAAGCGCACGCCGTTTCTCGTATAGAGACCGTCGTAGGGACCGTCCTCTTGCAATAGGAGGAAACGGGTGCCCCCCGGCCGCATCAGGCCCCAGCTAGCGGGGAATTCGATTTCAAAGGCGCAGGCACCGTCGCGTCCCAGGACGCTTATGGTGGCTGCCCGGCTGCTAGCATTGATAAAGACGATGTTACCGGTTTTGGCGGCGGTGACGCCCAAGTTGCGTACCCTGGAACCGCCCAAGGCGCCGATGGCGGCGGCTTCTTCATTGGAAATAAAGTCGCCGCACAAATCGCCGTTGCGGTTGGCCCACATCACATTGCCGTCGTGGTCCAGGCGCAGAACGCTCGGGTGGGCCCACGAAGAGACCCAAATGCCGTCGTCGGTCACCGAGATCTGAGCGGGGCCGGCGCCGGAGACGCTCTCGTTGCCGTCATCATCGACTCGGGTCACGTTGTAGAATTCGGTTATATCGAATGCTTGGGTGATTTCGCCAGTGGTCTTGTCGCGTAATTCAACGGCGTTAAAGGGCACCTCTTGCCTGCCCCAGAGGGCGTTGAACACCACATCGCCTCTGGGCTGATATTCGACGATGCGGTCGCCGTTGGCATTGGGCGAACGGCCATCGGTTCCGAACTCGGTGACTCGGTCCCAAGATTGAGCGGCGCGGTTAATGCGGATTTTGTAGAGTCCGCCCAAAGCTCCACTGTGATTGGAGGTCCAAAAAATCTCTCGATCCTGATCGTCTATGCGCATGCCGCCTAGGGTGCGGGCACCCTCAAAGCCGAAGTCGAAATTCCAGCGCTCCCAAGCGTTGGGGTTGGCCAGATAGTCCGTGCCCAAGGTGCC
>JAPOYQ010000178.1 GCA_026706505.1 Gemmatimonadota bacterium | reverse complement strand
GGCGCACGCAGAGGGTGGGGTGATCTGGGATGGATGTGTCGATGATAGGTGCGTCTTGGGGACCCGAAGCACCCAAGGAAGGCACCCAGTTTAAGGTATTGGTCTCCTCTAAGGGGGTGTCGTACCGCAGGTCGATGGTCGAGCGGCTGACCACATTGGGACGATGGCAGTGAGCGCAATTGGCCGCCAGATAGGCGCGACTGCGGGCCGCCAGCGGCAGGCTTTCATCGGTGGGGTCGGCCCACTGGGGGAAGCCGTCGTAATTCTCGCCAATATCCTCAGTGAACAAACCAATGTGGTTTAGGGTGCGCAATTGGTTGTCCACAATGCCGTCGTAGTCGTACGAGCGATTCATCTGGGCCGTATTGAGCCCCAAGACATAGCCAGCCGGTCCGGTATGACACAAGGCGCAATCTTCGGGTCCGGGGTAGAAATGCACGTATTCGCGGAAGCCGTCTTCGGCTTCCGGGTCGGCGATGAGATAGGACTGGGTCGCCGCCTCTTCGAGCAATATCGCGTCCTTGCCCTCCAGATTCCACATATAGCTAAAGCCGTCCCATGCATCAGCTTGGCCGCGCTTGACCAAAAAGCGCGTCTCGACAATATGCCGACTGGCCAAATTACCCTTTTCCAACTCTATGTAGAAATTCTTCACCACCACCGCGTTGGGGGGAAATTTCCAGATGCCCGAGGCGGAAAACTCAATCTGGCTCTGCCCAGGTAGAGCGATAAAGCGGGTCTTGGCCGTCCCGTCGGACCACAATACTGAATTGACCTCGTAGGGAATGAGTCCCGCAGCCGGGGTCTGGGCCGCCACATTGCTAAACAGGCCCGACTCAGAGACGGTCTGGGGCACTAGTCCCTCGACCGGAGCGATGAGCAAAGAATGGTTCGGCACCCTTTCTTGCAGGCCGTACGGAGCCTGGGCTAGGACGGCCGGAGGAGCCATCAGGGCTGGTAAAACAATGAACAGCAGCATGACCGTCCGGCTTTGGGAGACGGCGAAACAGGAGAAGTAAAATCGCTTACTCCAGTCCCTCACTCCAACACCGACCCCTCCTCTTCCACCCGCCCGTACATGCGCGCGAACTCCTCGGACCCATCGTCGTGCCACACCTCAAAGGACAATCCCCGGATGGTTCCCTCGGCAAAGCCGGTCAACGCATCTATCGGCGGGATGCTAGCCGTGTAGAGCACGTGCCCGTCTGGCAGGCGCAACTTGCCCAAGTGCAGGGGGATTTCCGCGGGGCCGCGCTGCGCCAAGCGCGCAATGACCGCTTCGTCCACCTCCACTCCGAGGCCCGGCCCCTCGGGCACGGGCGAACAGCCTTCGACGATCTCAATGCGCTGCCGGGCCGAGTCCTCCTCGTACTGGTCGTCGAGATTGATCGAATGGGCTGCCGTCGGCAACACAGCCGCCAAGTGCAGCGCCAACGCCTTGGCCAAGGTGCCCCCGGTTAGCTGCACCACCACCTGCATATTGGCTTTGCCATAGGCCAAGCCGCGCACCAACGCGTCGCCAAATCCGCCGCAGTACTCGGCCACGATGTACGCATCGGCCATCCCCTGCACGACTTCCTGCAACCCGCCCAGCGGTGGCACGTGCATGACCAATGGCACGCCGCATTGGGCGCGGAGCCGCCGCCAGCCTTCTACATCGCTCAGTACCAAGGGATCCTCGATATAGCCCACTACGGGCGATTTTTCGAGCTGTTTGACGATGGGCAACACCGTGGCCAAGGTGCGGTTGGAGTTGAAGTCGTACTGCATTTTGAAGCCGGGAGGCGCCACGTCCTCTACCGCGCGGTTCTGCTCAAACACGTCGTGGTGCTGACAAGTGTGCATCTTGAACAGCCGGTAGCCTTGGTCGGCGGCGCGGACGATTTCGCGGCTCAGCTCCTCGGGATCCGCGGGCCGCGTCCACGCCGCCACGGGTACGCGGTCGCGCACCTTGGGACCCATCAGCTTGTAGGCCGGCACTTCGAGGTACTGGCCCATCACGTCGTACAAGGCCCCGGCCAAGCCGAGGTGGACCTCGCTGCCCAAAAAGTCGAAGGGGCTGCGCCCGATGAGGCCCTCCACGCTCTGCGCGGGCGGCGGTGTGCAGCGGTACTCGCCCCAGCCCACCAAGCCGTTGTCGGTTTGCACCTTGAAGAAGGTGCGCTGGTCAATGGAGCGGAAGCGCACGGCGTGCTCGTCATTGCGGGCGGCAAGCGGCACGTGCGCTGGAATGATGTCAACATCGGTGATTTTCACGGTTGTTCTCCTCGGCGCGTAAGTGAGATTGCGTTGGCAGCAAAATTGACGATCCATCGCCGTCGGCCTTAACTTACCCCATCCCATCCCAATCGCCAAAGATGATCATTTTACCTATACTTTCTGACAGATCGTGGGATAGTACGAGTACAGTACCGACAACTGTGAAAGTGGAGGTGCGGCTTGACGACATACATACTTACTGCAGAGATCGAGCAAGATAAAGATGGTCGGTGGAGCGCTTGGATTGACGCGCTGCCGGGATGTGCCGCTTGGGGTCACACCCGCGAGGAAGCCCTACTAGCATTACAGGACGCCGCCGATGCGTACATCGAAGATATGGAAGAAACGGACGAATAGGTTCTAAAACGTGTCATCGAAGTGGTAGATTCTCCTCTCGTCGTCGTCACGCGATGACTCTGCGTCCTGACCTGTTTCGGCGACTCAGGACTGTCACTGCACGCAGCTTGGTACGAGCACTGGAAAAGGATGGCTTTACGTATAGGAGAAGAAAAGGATCCGGCAGAGTCTATCGTAGCGAAGATGGTCGCCGCGTTATACTTCACTACCATGCGTCGGGTGATACGTTCCCAATCGGCACTCTACGGAGCATCCTAAAAGGAACTCGATGGACCGAAGACGACCTCCGCCGTTTACGGCTTATTTGAGTCGCCAAAGACGGTCTAACCCATGCCTTCTTACATATCTGCTTACGACACCGAAGCCGTGTACGCTTGGTGGGACGCGCCGACCGGGCCGGGCTACCAAGGCCGGATCAGCTACGAGGGAGAGCGGCTGGCCGAGTGCATCGCCGGCGTCCGGGCCGTGGCCCAAGTGCATCTAGAGCGGCAAGCGCCCGCCTCCTTTTTCATCGTCGCCGAACTGTTGCAACGCGCCACGTCCGAATTCCGCGCCATCCTCGACGAGCCTCTTTTCGATATTCAATGCCATTCGTTCACCCACAAAGACCTAATCAGTCTAGGCGATGCCGATGACAGTGCCGCTCTACAGTACGAGTTAGTCGATTCCAAAAAACTGATCGAAGATGTCTTTTCCCGCCCGGTGATCGGCTTGACCGCACCCGGCGGTTACACTCGCGGCTTCATTGGCCAAGAGCGCATCCTGCACGTAATGTGGGAGGCCGGCTACCGCTATATGCGCACCGTGGGAGCGGGGCCGGACGGAACCATGCCCGCGCCGCTCAACCGGCCCTTCTGGTACGCCCACGAGGGCTTTCCCGGCCTCCTCGAAATGCCCTCGCACGCCTGGCACGACAACATCCTCACCGGGCAACCGGGCAAGGTGCTGTGGCCGCCGCAGTTCCCTTGGCCCTATCCGGCGCAGATGCCAGTCGATGCCCAAGACGTGTACGCAGCCTACGCCCCGGGCATCGACTACGTACAACAAGCAAACCTGCCCTACTACTTGCCCATCTTCCACCCTTGGTCCGTCTATCGCATCGACCGCCGCGCGCGGCAACTCGACCTCCTCTTGCGCCGCGCACAAACAGAAAACCTCCCTCTCATATCCTGCACCCAACAGTACGAGCACGCCCTAGCCCATAAATCCCAAATCCCCGACGCCTCGCCAGACGACTTATAACCCCATGCCCACCCTCTCCCCCACCCACCTCGCCGCCATCGCTCGCCGCCGTCGCCTCATAGTCAATTTCGACGTGACCTTTGCGATCAATGTGCAGCATCGCCGCAACCCGGAGCGGCCGGACCTCGTGGAGCATCTGTTCGAGTTTGCCGACGCGCCCGGATCGCAGATCGACAGCATTTGGTGGAACTGGGGCGAGGGGAATCAAGCGCCCTATCCGAGCGAGCACTTGCCGCTATACGACCATCCGCTCTATCAAAAGTGGGCGGACGAAGGAACGGACATCGTCGGCCAAGTCCTCACAGCCACCCAGCGTCGCGGCCTAGAGTGCTTCTTTTCGCATCGCATGAACGGCTCGGACAACGACCTCGGCCCATTCGCGCGCATCCCCGCAAAAGTGGCGCATCCCGACTGGCTCTTTCGCACGCCTTGGTGTACGCACGAGGACAACGGCTATTGGAATTTCGCCCTGCCCCAAGTACACGAATACGTCCTGCGCAACTTGCGCGAGGTAATCGAGCGCTGGCCGTTTGACGGGATGGAATTGGACTTTGCCCGCGGAGTCGTCTTCCCCGCCGGACAGGGCTGGTCCAACCGCGAGCGGCTGACTGAATTCATCGCCCAGTTGCGAGAATTATCACTAGCCGTGGGCGAGCGGCGCGGGCGGCCCTTTCTCCTCGCCGCCCGCATACCCGAGACGCTCGTGGGCTGCCGCTTCGACGGGATCGATGTCGAGCGCTGGGTCGGCGAGCAATTGATCGACTTACTGGCCCTTGGCGTGCGCTCTTTTGAGGTGGATTTGGCGGATTTCCAGCGCGTGGTCGCGGGCACCCCGGTCAAGCTCTATCCGTCCATAGACGATCACCACGCTACGGACGGCTACCAAAATCCCGGCATCGAGGTACTGCGCGGGGTGGCGGCCAATTGGTGGCATCAAGGCGCGGACGGCATTCACGCCTTTAACTTCAACTACGCAACCGACGCCCCGTACGCCGGCCAGGATTGGGCCAGCCATCTCCACGCCTACCAAGAGTTAGGTGCAGTCGCAACGCTCAGCGCCAAGGACAAGCGCTTCGTCGCCCAGCGTCGCGGGGGCGGGCACGGCCCCACCGTGATACCCAATCCCGAGAATTGGGCGACCCCAAGGCACAACTACGCCAACACCAACATGCTGGCCCAACTGCCCGCAGCCGTGCCCAACGACGGACACACGGATCTCCTGCTGCAAATACACATGGGCCTCGACCTAGCCGCCGAGCGAATCGCCATAGCCGAGTTGCGCCTCCTGCTGTCCGATCCGGGCGCAGCGGACTTACCCGAGTCTCAACGTTTGCCACCAGTGCAAGTGGCAACCATCGGTCATCCCGACGGAGAACTAGTCAATATCCCGGCGACGCAAGGGGTGGAACGAACCATGCAGATACGGCTGAACAATGCGTTGCTGGAACAGCCGACCGTGGACGATGGATGGTTGGTCTGGCCGGTAGAGGGGCTGCTCTTGGCGACCGGCGCGAATCTGGTCGGCATCAGCGCCCAAGGACGGGCACTCGACGCGTCGCAGCTCGTCGTCGAAAAGCTGGAAATAGCCGTGGTGTGTGAGGCTGTGGGCTAGGCAGCTATCTCACACATTCTGTATATGGGCTCTATCGTCTCAAATGACCCTGAGGTGAGGGTTTTCCCATCCGGCGAAAAGGGGCAGTGGGCTAGTTTGAATTTTTAAGCAGGCGAAACTCAGGCGGTCGGGCTTGATGTGGGTAACTACGCTTTTAGCCGTCCGCGCTCGATCGGTCAATGTCGTGGAAAATCAATCTCCTAATGAAACCGAGATTTGATTGCTCCCCAGCTTTTGGCCTCTACGACGGTTGACTTTTCTTCCTCCTTTTCTTCCTCCTTTTCTTCCTCCTTTTCTTCCTCCTTTTCTTCACCAGCTACGGTCCATGTATTCGTGCTGGCATACTTGCGTAGAGTACCGTCCACGGAAATCTCTACGACCCAGCGATATTCTCCTGGCCCTGGATCATCTAAAGAACAAAACTGAGTGCCATCCTGCTCAGTACCATCCACATCAACCCAGCTTGATGATTCTTTCTTCTGCCACTTGGATAGCTTGACTACGAATTGCTTGCCTTCAACAACCAGATTTGCCGGAATCGGAAGGCAGCCGGCACCTATTCCATAGGTAACCTCATCTATCGTAGCCTTAATACCGAAAACGACTGTCTCGATATTCT
>JAPOYQ010000200.1 GCA_026706505.1 Gemmatimonadota bacterium | reverse complement strand
CTGCGCGGTCACCACCGTAGCGCTGGCCGCGGTGGCCATGGCGGCGCTGCGCGACCGCAATTTGAATCGCTTTTGCACCCGCTGGTCATCATGTTCACCATTCCCCTCGGGCTGATCGGCAGCGCCCTCGGCCTACTCGCGACCGGCACCACCATCAGCGTGGTCGTGCTCATTGGCCTAATCATGCTCGCTGGCATTGTCGTCAACAATGCCATCGTCCTCGTCGATTATATCAACCGTCTGCGCCGCGACGAGGGCATGGAAAAATTCGCCGCGGTGTTGCGTGCCGGTACGGTGCGCTTCCGGCCGATTCTAATGACGACCTCGACCACTGTCCTCGGGCTGTTGCCCATGGCCTTGGGGCTGGGCGAGGGGGCCGAGATCCGCACGCCCATGGCCATTACCGTCATCGGCGGGCTGTTGGTATCCACCCTGCTGACTCTGGTGCTCATCCCCGTGGTCTATACCCTGATGGATCGCAGTAATTAAAACGGTAGGGGGCGGTTTGAAACCGCCCCCTACTGCGTAACATCATTTACGAGGTTGGTTATGAACCTATCTGAATTTTCGCTCAAACGACCCGTGACCACCCTGATGCTTACCATCTGCGCCTTGGTGGTAGGTGTGGTCGCCTTAGATCGCTTGCCCATAGAACAGTTGCCGAGCATTTCCTCTTCCGGGATCACGGCCCGCGTCGAGTACAACAACGCTTCCCCCGAAGAGATGGAGCGCTTGGTGATCCTGCCGTTAGAGCAGACGCTGGGCACGCTCAACAACATCGACCGCATTAGTTCGAGTTCGGGGCGCAATCGGGGCGATGTGCGCGTTGACTTCAAGGCCGGCACCGACATGGACTTGGCCAACATGGAGATGCGCGAAAAACTCGACCAAGCCCGCGCCCTCCTGCCCCCGGATGTCGATCGCGTCAGCCTGCGCCGCTGGCAGTCCGACCAGCGCGCCATCATAGATGCCAACCTGACTTGGCGCGGCGACGGCGACCGCCTACTCGACCTAATCCAGAAGGTCATTCAGCCACGGCTGTTGCGGCTCAACGGCGTCGTCAACGTGGTCATCGACGATTTTGAAGAGAAACAACTCATCGTCGAGCTGGACCAAGAGCGCTTGCAGACCCACAACATATCGCTGCCCTCGCTCGGCTGGCAGCTCAACCAGAACAACACCAATATGTCGCTGGGCCGGGTCATGGACGGCGGCCAGCGCTACATGGCCCGCGCCCTCGGCGAGTTCACCCGCGCCGAGGACATCGCCAGCATGCCGCTTATGGGCGGTCAGTTCCGCCTCAGCGATATCGGCGAGATCAACTACGGCTATCCCGAAAAGCGCAGCTACGAGCGGCTCAACGGCACCGATGCGCTGGAGCTAGAAATTTTCAAAGCCGCCACCGCCAATGTCGTCGAGGTCGGCGAGGTCGTCGTCGCTGAGTTGCAGGCGATTGAGGACGAATACGATGGTGAACTCGAACTCTTCATCGACCGCAATCGCGCCGAGTCCGTACTCAAAGAAGCCGGTACGCTCTTCAACTCAGCGCTGCTGGGCGCGTTTTTGGCGATGACTATCATCTTCGTATTTCTGCGCAACATCCGCTCGACCATCGTCATCGCTCTCGCCATCCCCACCTCGGCCCTGTGCGTCTTTATCGGCATGTACGTCGCCCGCGAGGTCTTTGAATCGACCATCACCCTCAACATGGTCTCGATGATGGGGCTGATGTTGGCGGTGGGGATGTTGGTCGATCCGGCGGTGGTGGTGCTAGAAAGCATTTTCCGCCGCCGTCAAGAAGACGGCCTCGACGCCGACGAGGCCGCCCACGCCGGCAGCCGCGAAGTCGGCATGGCAGTGCTAGCCTCGGCACTGACGACGATCTGCGTTTTCGTGCCCTTCTTCTTCCTCTCCGAAGGCCGCTCGGCCATGTGGATGAAGGACGCCGGAATCGCGATCTGCCTCGCCGTGATGGTGTCGATGATCGTCTCGTTGTCGCTGATCCCGCTGGTGTCCTCGCGGCTGCTTCGCGCCGGGGTCGAGCGCTTCGACCGCTGGCTCAAGCTGCTGGTCGTCGCAGTCGTGGTCGGCATTGCTTACTGGCAGATCAGCGACCTTGGCTGGAGCGGATTGCAGGCTTGGTGGGGCCGCTGGTCCGGGCTGATCGCCACCTCAATCAGTGGGATGCAGTGGCAGACCATCCTCGCCTGCGCGCTCATGGCGCTGGCTGGGGCCGCGCTCGGCTGGTACTGCTCTCGCCACGGCCTGCGCTCCTCGTATGGCCGTTTGCTCAACTGGACGCTCGACCACCGCTGGGTCGCCCTGCTGGCCACGGCAGCACTGACCTATACCGGCTATTACCTATACGACCAGATCGAGCAGCGCGGCACCCCCTGGACCCCGGAGCGCCGAGTGGATATGTCGGTGGTCATCGACCGCAGCTACAGCCTCGAAGAGGTCCGCGAGCACTTCTATGAAATAGAAAAGATCCTGCTAGCGAAAAAGGATTCGCTCGACATTCAATCGCTCATGACGAGATTCAGCCAGCGCCGAGGCAGCATTCGCGCCTATCTCGTCGATGCCGACGAGGGCCGGCTCTCGACCATGGAGGCGGGCAACGCCGTCAAGGAGTTGCTGCCAGAGAAGGTCGGATACACGTACAAAATGGGCCGCTCGCGCAGTTGGACCGGCAACCAACTCGGCGTCGAAGTCCAGCTCCATGGCCGCGACCCAGAAGTCCTAGCCGTGCTAATGGAAGACGTCAAAGCCGGTCTCGAACAGCTACCCGGAGTCCAAGACGTCGATAGCAGCCTCGAAGACGGTGAGGATGAAGTCCGCGTCGAGATTAACCGCGCGCAGGCGCTCGGCTATGGGCTGTCGCCGCGCGAGGTCGCCCAGGGCATCTCCTCAGCCTTGGGCACCCGCCGCACCAGTGGCTTCAAAAGCGACGACCGCGAGATCGACGTCGTCATGCAGCTCAACGAGGGCGACCGCGCTACCCTCGACCAACTCAAAAACAGCCGCTACGAAACCCGCGACGGCAACTCGGTCCAACTCGCGTCGCTGGCCGACTTCCAGCTTGGTCGCGGCCCCCGCGATCTCAGGCGCGAGAATCGGATGCTCAACGTCACCGTCTTCGCCAACACCGAAGACCGCAACGCCGCTCGCGCGCTGATGGAGCCGATCACCCAGATGATGGAAGGGATGCAACTGCCCGCCGGCTATACTTGGGATTTAGGCCGGGCGGCGCGCTGGGAGCGGGAAGAGGCCAGCGACAACAACTTCACCATTATTTTTGCTATCCTGCTGATCTACCTGATCATGGCCTCGCTCTTTGAGTCCTTGATCCATCCCTTCACCATCATCTTCGCCATTCCCTTCTCCCTCATCGGCGTGGCCTTGGGGCTATATATCCTCGACGTGCCCTTTGACAACAACGGTGCCTTGGGGCTTTTGATCCTCTTCGGCATCGTCGTCAACAACGGCATCGTGCTGATTTCCCATATAAATCATCTGCGAGCGGGCGGGCTATCGCGGCGCGAGGCGATCTGCCTCGGCGGCCAGCACCGGCTCCGGCCCATCCTGATGACCGCCTTTACCACCATCCTCAACCTGATGCCGATCGTGCTGCCAATGGTCTATGGCACATCCGAGGGCTTTGCCCGCCGCTGGGGGCCGGTGGGCTTGGTAGTAGCCAGCGGCTTGGCCACCTCGACGGTGCTGACCCTGATGCTGGCCCCGACGCTCTATTCGCTGTTGGACGATCTGGCGCTGTGGTGCAAGCGCGTGGTGCGCGCATCGCACAGCACGAGCACGGTCAACGCATGAAATCCTTTCGGGGGGACCTTTGTGTCCGGTAAAATGCGGGGCTTGTGTATTGGGGCGGCAAGCGCGGAACTATCCTCTTTGGCAAGGTTGGATAAAATAGGAACGAGAGACCTATCCGCCTTGCCGCCCTTGTGGACACCCTAGGGACTAATAAACCTACTCATCGCGTAGGTAAGGGGCAAATGTATGACAGAGCTTGAACGCAATACAGCAGAACGCGCAGCACCGCCTTTTCGCGCCCCCGTGCCGCTGCAGGTGCGGCGCGAACTGGCCGAAGTAGTAGGCCCTGACGAAGAACTTCGCCTAGCGGTACCCACAGACATTAAGCTCGATGGCCAGTACGGCGAGGCGTGGCTCATGGCCACCGCCGACCATCTAGTGGCCCTCAGCCCCGACGGCGGTGGACCGCCCGATGTGGTCTGCTTGCCCCTGAACGAAATAAAGGGCGTGGAGGTGCGCGAGGATTGGGGCACCGCGGCCCTCAAGGTGCGCACCGAGGAGCGGGGCGCGACCATGGCCGTGTTCTCCAAGAGCTTGGTGCCAGCGCTGTCCGAACTGCCCAATCAGGTCGAGCGCTTGGTCAAGCAAGCCCAACCGACCGAACCCGATGGCCAAATGCTCCACGGTCGGTTGGCCGGAGCGCGAGCCGGGCGCAAGCGCTGCGACCGCTGCGGCCAAGTCATTCCGCGCTACTATGGCGTATGTCCGGCCTGTCTAGAAAAGGGCAAGCTGCTGTTCCGGCTGTTGAGCTATGCCAAGCCGCATTGGAAGCTCATTACCTTTAGCCTGCTGCTTATGGTGGCGGCCACGACCATTGGCCTAGGCCAGCCGCTGCTGATGAGCGTTCTCATCGACGATGTCTTGAATGTCGGTGCCCCTTCTTCTACGGACGTTGAGGTGCGCTTTGATCTGCTAGCTCTTTTGCCGGTGGCCAAAGATAATCCTGTCGCGGCACTGGCCTGGCTAGTAGGCCTATTAATTTTGATGAACATAACCGTCAGCGTCCTGTCGGCTCTGCGCGGCTACATCATGGCCCGCATCGGCCAGCGCGTCACCTACGGCCTGCGCAACGAGGTGTACACCCACCTCCACGCGCTGTCACTTAGTTATTACAACAAAAACGAGACCGGGCGCATTATGGCCAGCGTCACCCAAGACGTGGGCCGCTTGCAGGATTTTATCAGCGACGGCCTGCAAGAAGCCATCCGCGATGTGCTCACCCTAATCATCATCTGCATCATCCTCTTCGGGCTCAATCCCGGGCTGGCGGCCCTGGTACTCCTGCCGACGCCCTTACTAGTGTGGGCGACGATGCGCTTTGGCCGCAAGCTACACGCCATCTACCGGCCATTGTGGCGTCGCTGGGCCGGCCTGAGCGCCCTGCTGGCCGATACCATCCCAGGGGTGCGCGTGGTCAAGGCATTTGCCCAAGAACAGCGGGAAGTGGGCAAATTCGAGGGCCGCAGCTTAGACCTGCTGCAGGGCGAATTGCGAGTGGCGTGGATGCGCAGCCTCTTCGGCCCGGTCATGACCTTTGTGACCGCCATCGGCACGATCATCATCTGGTGGGTCGGGGGCCGCGACATCCTATCCGGTGAGTTGACCTTGGGAGCCTTTGTCGCCTTCACCATGTACATGTATCGCTTCTACGGGCCAGTGGAGAGCTTGTGCCGCCTCAACCACCGCTTCCAGCGCGCCGCCACCTCGGCCGAGCGCGTCTTTGATGTGCTCGATACCCACCCAGAAGTGATCGACCAGCCCGAAGCTATGATCATGCCGCCCATCGAGGGCCGGGTCGAATTTCGCGGCGTCCACTTTGGCTATGAAGAAGACAAGCCAGTCATTGAGGATTTGAACTTCGCCGTCGAGCCGGGCGAGATGATCGGCCTAGCCGGTCACAGCGGCGCGGGCAAGAGCACCCTAATCAACCTCATCTGCCGCTTCTACGAGCCGCAAGAGGGAGCCATCCTCATCGACGGCCACGACACCCGCCAAGTGAACCTCCAATCGCTACGCGAACAGATCGGCGTAGTCTTGCAGGATCCGTTCCTCTTCAACGGCACAGTGGCCGACAACATTGCCTACGGCCATCCCGAAGCTTCCCTCGAACAGACCGTAGCCGCGGCCAAAGCCGCCAATGCGCACGACTTCATCATGAACATGCCCGACGGGTACGACACCATGGTCGGCGAACGCGGCATCCGCGTATCCGGGGGCGAGCGGCAGCGGCTGTCCATTGCCCGGGCCATTTTGCGCAACCCGCGCATCCTCATCCTCGACGAAGCCACCTCCAACGTCGATACCCAGACCGAAGCGCAGATT
>JAPOYQ010000105.1 GCA_026706505.1 Gemmatimonadota bacterium | reverse complement strand
CAATATTGGGCGATACTTTTTGTAGAAGTCAACCCATTTCTTAACGACAGTTTTCGTCTGTTCAGTATCAAAAAGTCGAGGGCCGCGATAGCACGCAATCACACCGCTGCCGAAGTTCTGTGCGAGATGTGATTCGTAGTCTTCAAGGTGTTCACAAAGCGGCTCAAACGTTGCGGCTGCTCCGCCGCCGTGGTACTCCACCAACGGGACGAACATCCAACCCATACTGGGCGTCTTTTCATACGTGGCATCGTAGATATTCTGTCGGGCAATTAAAATTTGCCGCTCGCGGGGCAAGCTGAAGTTCGTTTCGCGATAGCCCATCCCGCATTTGTTTGAACCGTTGAGGTAATACTGATCTGGCGAATTGATATAGATACCGCGTTTTCGACATTCGTGGTAAAAATGAACGCACGCTTCCCACTGACGCAACTGCGAATCCGCTAAACCGTTATGATGCTCGTGCGCCGTTGCAGCACAGATGTCACCATGATACGGACCGTCAGTCTCTATGATATCCATTCCGGTTGCATCCATGAAATTCAGCACTCGTTGGAAATAACCATCTGCCCATCTGCTCGCAAGACAAGCACTCTGTCCAAACCTACTTCCGGGTTGCCCGGTGTCTGGGTCAATACAGTTGAAATCTTCACCCGCATTCCGCGAAGCACACATCAGTGTATAACCGCCGAGTTGAATACCTTTGTGGTGGGCATAATCGGTCAATTCTTTCATTGTGGTTATGTATTGCGGATCTTCGCTCTCAATATTGAATCCACTGCCAAAGGTCATAATCACCATTTCAAATCCGACTTCGGCGCACTGATCGATCGCTAAACGGACAGCATCTGGCTCGGCACTCCGAACGTGCATGAAAATTGGATTCTCCGTGACCTGTGGCGCGACCGTGCGATACATTTTGCGGCGTGCGAGTCCTTTTCGCTCACGCGCATCACTATCATGTAGAATCTCGAAGGTGCGGAAGCTCTTGAAGGTCTCACCCGGTTGGAGAAAGACTCCCGGACCGAGTGGATAGCGGCTGGTCATCAACAGTGGCATCTGATAGTTATAATCGACTTGCGTCTTGTAATCTGCATCTGGTCCCCAGTATGTCGTTTTCATTCCGCTGAAGGCATAATCGCTTTCGACATGTAGCCGATGCTTTTCCTGCTCGTTGACAGCAAGGATTTCACAGTTTAAGGCATCAAGTTGAATCGGTTCTTGGCTCTCATTGTGAATAGTGATCCACTTGGACAGTGCTGGAATGCCTTGGTATAATTCATAATGCACGCATACCTGAAGGGAGTTAGCGAATGGCGGCGGTGAGAACACAACCGTCAGTTTCACACCTTCTGGTGGATGGACTGATGATGTCGTAGAACGCCTGTGTACCCACGGATAGCGGATTTCAGGTTTACCGACCCTATATTCGCGAAATTGAAATGCGTTCTTGTCGCTGGTCAAATCCGCGATCCAATCCGAATCAAGATAGGCGTAGTCGGGCTGTCCTTTCAAGCCACCCACTTCATATTCATTTCCGTTTATCGCAAGTCCCGCCTCTGGTTTGATGGCGCGAAGAAGGGTATTACCGGTAATTTGATTGGTATAATCAACCGTTGCGAAATTAGGTGTGGTAGCGAATGTTCGGCGAATGAGTCCATTGTCGAGAATAAGTTGACTGTCCTTTTCTTCTATTAAAGCGGGTTGGCGAAAGGGCTGAACCAACCAATCATTTTGTTGTGATGTGTATTGCATGTTAAGTACTTACTATTGGCTTCCAATTTGGCAGATCGCGTTATGCGGGGCAGAGGCCGCTGCGGGTTAGGGATTCCCAACACCGCATGGGTGATTCTTCAAGTAGCGCCGAGACCTCGGCTTGGAGGTCGCTCGCGATTTCGCCCTCGGGACGCAAATGGGCTAGGCGGCCCAGCGCATCCATGGCAAAGCCGACACAGATGGCGTTTTCGTCGCTACGGATGATCTCTTGCAAGGCTTGTGTGGTCGGTTCCAGGGCCGGGCCGGCAATCGCGGTGCCGTGGGAACAGAGGATGACCATGGACCACAGCGCGTTCTCGCGCACGGCCGAGCGCACCGGCTTGAACTGCTCAAGACCAAAATCGACGCCACCGCCCTCGCACACATCGCACTCATCGGTGGGCCGCACGAACTTTATGCTCCGTCCTTGCGCCCGGTCCATGGCCAGCCGGTTTTCCTCGCGGCCTAGACTCTGCACCAGTGCTTCGAGGCAGGCGGGAATCAGGACGTGGCCGACCCCGGTGGCGATGGCGCGGCGGCCGAGACAGCCCAAAGTGCCGGCGGCGACGGCCCGGACATATACCGACGGATCTTCGCGCAGGCGCGTCACCACGGCCTGTAAGACCTCTTCGTTGAGGGGACTGGCATCGCCCAAACCGTACACGCCGGCCTTGCGGACCCATTTGATGGGAGAATTTGCCGCTTCTAGCAAGGTATCGGTAGCCTCCGCACCAACGGCAATTAGGCCATAGGTGGCGGCCCGTCGCACGCTTTCCCGGTCGTTGTACAGAGCCTGACTGAGTAGCCGCACCGCCAGTGTCGGGTCGCCGATGGAGGCTAGCTTGTACGCCGCGCCAATGCGCGCTGGCTCGGCCTCTTCGCCTTTGGCGAGGAGTTGTGCAAATAGGCGGCTGGCCTCCGCTTCCCGGTCCGCCGACGATAGGGCGGCGGCCTCGGGTCGCGGCGGCGGCGTTTGGCCCGTCTGCATCCAGTGGTGGTGATAGCGCCAGACCGAGGTGACGTCGTCGCTGGCGGCGGAGCGGTCGATGTGGGTCAGCGGGTCCGCGCCAAGCCCGTTCCACTGTACTTCGACTGGCGGGCCATTGTCGCCGGAAGGGTCTGTGGTGCGATAGATCCAGAAACGCCACATGAAGCGCGGGTTGTCTTCCCAAGTGCGCCAATCGTCGCGGCGGTGGTTGCCCCGGTGGAAGGTGTTGTGCGAGTACAACACGACGCTGCCGGCGCGCAGTGGGGCCGCTTCAAAAGGTTGCACGAGTGGCCACTTTAGGTTGGTGACTGCCTCCCGCATGCGCACGTCGTGCGCGGTGCGGCGATGGACAATATCGCTGGGGTCGTATTGGGAATCGGGGCCGCTGACTAGCTGGCCCTCCATGCCGCTGAGTTGGTAGGCGAAATCGAGGTGGTCGGCCCCGGCAAAATTGTCGTGGTTTTCTTCGTGGTTGAAGGTCCAGTAGTGCGAGTAGGGCACGGTCGCCGTCGGCCCCATGTCCTCGCGCACGGCCTGCGGATAGTACAGCATTTCGATTTGCACGGCTTGGTGGTGGCGCTGTTTGCGGCCGTTGAACGGGCCGTTGTCGTCCTTGTGCCAGTGCTGGTCGCGGCCACCGCTGGTGAAGGTCGCATTGTGGGTGAACGGCACAATGGCCCAGTTCTCGCCGACCAGTTGGTTGCAGGCCGCGACGACGCCGGGGGCATTGATGACTTCGAGTACGTCTGGGATGAGTCCGGGCGTAACGCGCTCGCCAGTGCCGACCGCCTGCTTTTCGCGCTGGTAGATTCGCTCGTGGACTGCGGGTGGAATGCCGAGGCTTTCCGGGGCTAGGACGACCAGCCCTCGGCTGGCGAAGTCCTGTACTAGTTGTTCTGGCTCGCTGTAGGCTAGTTGGGCTGGGGCTGAAGAAAGCTCTTTCGCGGTCATGTCAATTTAGTCACCTTCCTGTTAGTTTTATCCAATCTAACCACGGGTTTCTTCCCATTCAATTAGACTACTAAGACAGGAGTCATTATGACGCAAAAGAAGACGCTCAGACAACGGATGCGAGACGGCGAAGTACTAACCGCCCTGCGCGGTTCGCTGACCACGACCAAGGACGAATTGGCCGATATATGGTCAACCGGTGAGTTCGACTACATCTGGATCGACAGCCAGCACACCCCCTTCAGCGAAGAGCAATTGGTCGCCTACTGCCGGGCGGCCGAAGAGTTGGATATCGACGTGCAATTGCGCATCCCGCACACTCGGCAGGCCTACATGGTCGGGCGCTATTTCGACTTGGGTCCCAGCGCGGTCTTGATCCCCGAGGTCATGGAGCCGGAGACCGTAGATGACGCCATTGCCTATGCCTATTACGGTCCCATTGGACGGCGCAGTTGGGGTGGGGCGAATCGCCGCGGCCTGCACGGCTCGACTCAAGGGGTGGACCGACGCGCCTATGCGGCGTGGTGGAATGACTATGTGATTTTGGCGATCCAAGTGGAATCCGTCGAAGCGGTGACCAATATTCGCAGATTGGCCAAGCCGGGCGTGAGCGTGGTCACGTTTGGTCCCAACGACCTTTCCTTCAGCTTGGAGGATCACCCGGACTATCCGCTGCGCACGGTCGATGACTGTATGCGCAATGTCGCCGAGCAATTGGCTGGAACTGGTATCAGTCTGGCCATGGGAACGGGTACTACCCCCGAAGAACGCGACAAGTATCTGGAGATGGGGTTTACGCTTTTCCAAGGGGATGCGCCGAGCTAAACTTTGGCTACTAGCTGTATGTTAATCGTCCATTACTAAACCGACCTTTCGGAGGATACGCTATGTACATTGGATCGCAATTTGGGGAACAGACCGACGAAGAAATGAAGGTCTTGTCGCAACTCGGCATCAAGAACGTCGATCAGACGCCTTCCGCGCCGTGGCGGGAATGGAGCACGGAGATGCTGCAGCAGATGAAGGAGCGGTGGGCTAAACACGACATCAGCATGGAGATGATCCACATCCCCTTGGGCTCGCGCAGCGCCTACCAAAACGAGGCTGGGGCGATCTTTCTCAAGCCGAGCGACGAGCGCGATCGCCAGATCGACTGGATGAAAGAAACGGTGCGGATGGCGGGCGAGGCTGGCATACGCGGCCTCAACTACAATATCACCATCTTGGGACACCTGCGGACGCCCTCGAAGACGGGGCGCGGAGGGGCCACGGTATCGACCTTTGAGTTAGACAAATTGGACCAATCGCTAGGCGAGTTTGAAGACGGGCCGGCCGATGAAGACGAAATGTGGGAGCGCATTGACCACTGGCTACAGGAGATCATGCCCGTGGCCGAAGAGTACAAAGTCCAGATGGCCTGCCATCCGTCCGACCCGGGCATTGGCGTGGGCAATACGTACCGGGGCGTGGCGCGCCCCTTGGGGATGGTCGAGGGCTTCAAAAAGCTCATCGCGCTCTACGACAGCCCGTACAACGGCTTGAATTTTTGCCAGGGCTGCATGTCCGAGGCGCTGGCCAATCCGGCGGAGGAAATCTTCGATGTCATCCGCTACTTTGGCGAGCGCAAGAAGATTTTTAACGTCCACTTCCGCAATATCAAAGGGGGCTTGGGGAGCTTCGTCGAGGTTTTTCCCGACGAAGGCGATGTCAATATGATCCGGGCGCTGAAGGTGTACAAGGAGGTCGGCTACGAGTACATGATCATGCCGGATCACGTTCCCGGGATCAGCGGCCCCGAGCCGGGCAAAATCGGCTTTGCCTATACCTTTGGCTATATCCACGCGGCCTTGCAGGCGGTGGAGGAGTTCTAATGCAAAGAAAAGGCGTTTCCTTTTCCGTTTTTACCAAAATGTGGAAGGACAAGTCGCCAACCGAACTCGGAGAGTTTGTACTCGATCTGGGTTTCGACGGCATTGAACTGCCCGTGCGTGCGGGTTATCCAGTGCCCCCCGAAAGTGTTGGACGCGATTTGCCCAAAGCGGCAAAGGAACTCAGCGCCTTGGGTGTCGCCATTACCAGTGTGGCCGGACCGACGGACGAAGCAACCATTGCGGCTTGCGGCGCTGCCGGAGTTCCGGTCATTCGCACCTGCCCAGCCATTGCTGCCGGAGGGTATTTAGCCAGCATAGAAGATCACCAGCGAGCCTTTGACGGCCTGATTCCCTTGCTCGACAAACACGGGGTGGCTTTGGGCATCCAAAATCACGAAGGCCAATGGGTGTGCAATGCCATGGGTATAAAACACCTAATCGACCGCTACGATCCCAGCCATATCTGCGCCATACCCTGTGCCGGGCACACGGCTCTCAATGGAGAATCCCCCGAGATGGCAAACGATATGGCCTGGTCGCATCTGTGCCAATTCAAGCTAACGACAGCGTACTGGCGGCGGGAGAGAC
>JAPOYQ010000598.1 GCA_026706505.1 Gemmatimonadota bacterium | reverse complement strand
CGTCTATTTGAAGACCGAAGAGCGGAAGGACATCCTCCAAGAGACCATGTACAAGACCGACGAGTTCGTCTTCAGCGGCCAGGAATCCACCGGCTTCATCGTGTTTCCGCCCTTGCACAGGGACGTGTCCTCCTTTGTGGTGGAGATCGAAGACCTGGCCCTGCGCTTCGACTTCCGCGACGAACCCATGGAAACCGTGAACATCGCCTATTCGTTTGATCGAGAGGTCTATAAGGCCCGCAAACCGCGCCCAACCGAGCAGTAGTCTATTTTTCTGTCGTTAAAGAGCGATACTTATCGAGAGCGGCTTGGCCCTCGGCTTGTCGCCCCTGCCTGAAGTACAGCATACTCAAGTTGTAGTGAGCATCCGCGTATTCTGGATCAGCCCACAGGGCCTTTTGGAACATCCGGGTTGCCGCTTCCCCGTCGCCTAACCGCAGATAGGCCGCTCCCAAGTTGTTGTAGCCTTGGGCATAGCGCGGGTACAGGGCCAAGAGCTGTTCGTATTGCTGGATGGCTGCGTTGATTTGCCCGGTGTTGAGCAGGATGTTGGCGAGGTTGTTGCGCGCTCCGAGGTCGGCTGGATTGATGGCCAAGGCGCGGCGGTACTCGCCAGCCGCAGCTTCGCGGTGCCCCAACCCCCCGTAGAGCACCCCCAAATTATAGTAAGCGTCTGCGTCTTCTGGGTAGAGCGTGAGCAGGTAGCGGTAGTGCTCGATCTGCTCGCGCACTGGCTGCAAGCGCGCAAACGCCGCCAGCAACTTGCCCCCTTCTTCGGGTCGCCCCTCCCGCAAATAGAGCGTTCCCAGCCGGTGCAGGGCTTCGGGTTCAAACGGATCGGCTACTACGGCTTGCACTAGCGCGGTTTCGGCTGCGTGCGACTGCCCTTGTTGGAGCAGGACATGCCCGAGCGCGGCAAGAGCCAAGGCGTGATTGGGTTGGTACGTCAACGCCGCCTGTAGGCTGGCCTCGGCTGCTGAGTACTGACCCAATTGGGCCTCGATCTGCCCTAGCCGGTAGTGAGCGTCCGCACTCGTGGAATCTAGCTGGGCGGCCTGCTGTAGCTGCGCCCGCGCCTCTGCGTAGCGAGCTTGCCGCTGATAGACTAGCCCCAAGTTGTAGTGGGTGGCCACGTGCTGTGGCTCTAATTCTATGGCTTTATGCAGCACCTCAACGGCATCGGCGTAGCGGTTTTGGTCGCCGTAGACGAGGGCTAGCTTGCGGTAAAAAGCTGGCTGGTCGGGCGCGTGCTGAAGGGCTGTTTGGTACGCGGCGATGGCTTGGTCGTTGCGCCGCTGCCGCACGTACAAGTCGCCGAGGGCTTCGTAGGCTGCTAGGTGCTGTGGGTCGCGTTGGATGATGTACTCGAAGTGCTGGATGGCCACGTCGAGTTGGCCGTGTTTGAGCAACAGCTTCCCCAATAGCAGCCGCGCTTGCACGTGCTCTGGCTCGCTGTTGAGAGCCTGCTGACAGGCTTGGATGGCCGGCAGGTAGTTTTTGGCGTCGGCTTGGCGTTGGCACTCGGCGTAGTGGATTTGGCCGGGGCCGTCGGCGCACGCGGCCACAAGCCATAGCGCGAGCGCGGCGAGCCACTGAGGACGCACTAGCGCCAATTTTTCATCTTCCATTTGACAAACATGGCCCAGTAGGCGGGACGGCAATAGTAGCGAAGATAAGCTTTTTCGAGTAGGCGTCTGACTTGGGGTGCCGACAAGTTTTCGTGCTCAAATACGAGGTGAAATTGCGTGTATTTTTCGTAATCGTAAGTCGATATCCTGCCTACGTGGTCGAGCTGGTTGTAAAAGGCCGTCCCAGGGTACGGGGTAGCAACGGAAAAGCGGGCCAGATAGGTGTTGAGTTTGATGGCGTATTGCACGGCTTCGCGGATGGTTTCTTCGGTGTCGCCCTCTAAGGCCAAAATGTAGAAAGCGGCGACCTTGATGCCTAGCTTTTTGCAGAACGCAATTATGCGCTCTTGGTGCTGCTCTTCGACCAGCGGCCTTTTGTTGATTTTTGCGATGGCCGCGTTGGGGGTCTCGATGCCGACGTTGATGTTGCGCAGCCCCACGGCGAACATCTGTTGCAAGTTGTCTTCGTCGAGCAAGTCGAGGCGGGTTTCCATGCCCCATTCAATCTGGACGTTTCTCCGTTTTAGCTCTTCGCATAGTTCGCGGACAAACGGCTTGTGGAGGCCGAAGAGGGGGTCCCTGAACTGAATGGCTTTTATGCGGTGTTGTTCCTTTAACCGGACGATGTCATCGACGACTTTGCGCGCGGGCCGCAAGCGAATTTTTGCTCCTTGGTACTCGCCGTACGCGCAATAGGCGCGGCAGCTAAAGGGGCATCCGCGACTCGCTTGCAGCGCGACAAATGGCCGTTTGGCAATGGCGGGAAGATAGCGGTATTGATCAATGGGAAAGTTGTCAAACGAAGGTGGAGGCAGTGCCTCCATGTCGGCAAGCGAGGTGATCGCCACGTGGCCTTTGAGTTGATCGAGGTGCTCGAATTGGTGGGCGAAGAAGGCTTCTGGCTCGCCTTGGAGGACGAAGTCGCCGCTGTCAAATAGCTGGGGAAATCGCGAGGGGAAAGGCCCCCAGAAACCTATTTTGGCTTTGGGCAGCTTCTCTTTGAGCGATTGGCACACTTGGTTTTCGCGCCGGTAATCGACGAGCGAACCGTACAGCAACACCAAGTCCACGTCGCCTTGCGGCAGGGTGCCTTCAAAATAGGATACCGCGTGGCCCTGTTCCAAGAGGACGCTTTGCAAGAATGCGAACTCGACGATGGGGATGCGGACCCACCTCCGCCGGATTCGCTTTAGTATGCCAAACGCCAAGGAATCGCCAAAGTCGTCGGCCGTGCCGAGGCCGCCGTTTAGGTCCTTATTGAGGCCGTACTTTTTGCTTTTGTTCAGGACGTGGACGAGTGCTATGTTCATCGGCGCAATCAGGACTGAGACGAGATGGCGGACTCTCCGCGTTTATTGATTACGGGCGCAAGCGGTTACGTGGGTCAACAACTAATGGCGGCAGCGGCTTGGGAGCAAGCCGTGTGGTTGGGCCGCAAAGATGTTGCGACCGCTAACTACACCCGGATTTGCCGCTATGACGAAGAGTCCTTGGCGGAATACGTGCGGTTGGCTGATGTGGTCATTCATTTGGCGGCGGCTGTGCGCGGGCGCGACCAAGACGCCATGATTGCTGCCAACGTCGAACTGACGAGCCTGCTGATTGGCCTGATGGAAAAATATAACCCTGATGCGCGGCTTATTTTTTTTAGCACAGACTTGGCTACCTCTGAGTATTCGCTCTACGGCCGCTCGAAGAATCGCGCCGAACAGCTCATCGGCGCAAGTGCCTTAGACGCGATTTGCCTGCGGGCGAGCATGATCATCGGCGAGACGGGAGGGCCGCTGGCGGCGACCTTTGATGCGCTGACCAAGCTGTCGCGGTTGAAGGTACTGCCCGTTCCCAATGGGGGCCGGTTCTTGGTGCGGCCGCTGTGGATAGGCGACATCGTCCAAGTTCTGCACGCCTTGATTGGCCGCCGGGGACAGGATGCGGATAGAGGCGTTTGGTCCATGTATGGAGCGTCCATCCGCTTTGTGGACTTGATGCGCCAGTTGGCCCGCGCACAGGGCAACAAGCCCCTGTTGGTGCCGTTCCCCGTTCAGTGCATTACGTGGCCGGGTAGAGCCTTGTTGCGGCTCAGACCCCGAACCCAAGTGCCGATTGATTTTCTCGTCGCTCTTACGGAATCAGCGAAGAAAGAAGAGCCAGATGTATTTCAACACTTGGGTATTGAACGCACGCCGGTCGATCGCATTGTGCAGCGGCGGTGTTGCGGGTTGAAGTAATATGCGCCGCTTGATCATTCCGGCTCTGTTTGTCGCCGTCGCTTTCGTCCAGACCGCGCCGCTGGGTCTGCATCTGACCACGCACGTTCCCTTTGGAAATTACCCAACCGCGACCACGGTGCGCTGGGAAATGTGGACGCTGTGGTGGAACAGCGACCGGTTGACACACGGGTATCTCGACTACTGGAACGCGCCGATTTTCCATCCCAATCCCGCGGCCTTTGCCTATTCGGAACCTCAATGGCTGACCGGTTTGGCCTTTGGCGTCATTTTGCTGATTGCCGATTCCCCGCCCCTAGCGTACAACGCAATTTTGCTGGCGATTCTGGCGCTGAATGGCTGGAGCGGCTTTTTCTTGTTGCGCCAATTGCGCTTTCCGCTGGGGACGGCCTTGGCCGGGGGCGTCCTCGTGGAAATGCTGCCCTTGGCCGCCGATCAGCTCGGCGTCGTCCAGACGGTCGTCCTGTTCCCCTGCATAATGGTACTGGCTTGTTTGGTCCAGTTCCGGCGCGACGGGGGATTCGGCCCACTGCTAAGGTGCGGCGTTTGGATGGCTGTGTGCTTTCACACGGCGTCGCACACAGCCCTGTTGTTCGGGCCGGTAGCGGTGGCGGGTTACCTCGTCCTGTGTTGGCCGCCTCGGCGTCTCCTCGCGCCCATTGCGGCGCTCGGCTTGTGCGGCGCGTTGGTCGTGCCCATAGCCGTTGGGCAACTGGGCGTGCTGAGCGGATTGGATATGGAGCGATATCGCTCGGAAGAGACGATTCGCCGCACGAGTGCTCGCGTTGACGACTACGCGAAGATGCCGGCCACCAACTGGCTGCGGCAACGTCCACCCGATTGGCGAGGCCATGCGCTGGGGTTTGGGGTGGCCGTGTGGCCGTTGGCTTTGGCCGGGATTTGGTTTGGTCTGACAAACCGGTGCTATCGGCGCTGGGCGTTGTTCTGTCTCGGCGCGGCGCTGGGTTGTGTATTGCTGTCTTTTGGACCTCGCCTCGACGCGCCGTGGAACGCTCCATACGAGTTGCTGCGGATGTATTATTCGGGGTTTGAGTACGCGCGCAATTTGTGGCGTTTTGCCGGGCTAGCGCAGCTTTTTGTCGCGTTGCTCGTGGTCTTGGGACTGGCTTGGCTGGGTCGCCGTCGGTGGGCGCAGTGCTTGGTTGTTTTGATAGTGGCCGTCGATTGGCTGTCCGCGCCAGTGCCGCTGCTCAAGTGGGAAGTGCCGACGCAGGAATGGGTCCAGTGGCTGCGAGAGGCACCGCCGGATACTCGCATCGTGCACGTGCCCATGGTCGCCAGTGGCCGGGCCGACCGCTTTGATCAGACGACCTATTGGATGAACTGTCAGATGTATCACGGGCGGCCGATGGCCAATGGGTTTGCCAGCTTTGTGCCGCAGCACGTTCACGCCCTGGCGCGCATCATGGAGGGGTTCCCAAACGCGAGCAGCATTTCGGCGCTGCGGCGCTTCCAGATCAGTCACGTGCTAGTGGAGAGCGATTGGTTTATGGAGCGCGCCGAGCAGTTTGAGGTGTGGGACGAGCATCTCGCGTTGGAGAAAGTGACGGCGGATGTGAGGATTTACCGCGTGGTGTCTTCTGGGGACGCTAAAGAAGCGTTTGCAAATTAGTTGGCGTCCCGAGGCAGACTGCGCCAGCGGTCGTAGTAAAGTTGCGCCTTCTCCGGTAGCGCTGCTCGCACTCGGTCGGACAGACGCCATTCCCAGTCGCTACCCACGTAATCCATTGGCTCTTGGGGATCGTAGCGCCGCAGGCCGCCGGTGACGCTCAGCCGTCGTTCCAAGTCGTTGGGTTTATGGCCGCGATGGATGATTTTGCCGTTCCAAAACACGGTTTGCCCTCGCTGCAAATTCACCTGCACTCCGCCGGGAATTGGTTGGCGCGTGTTGCCGAACAATACCTCGGCTTCTGGCTCGGTGCGATAGCGCCGCTGGCTCCCCGGAACTACCCACAGGCACGGATCGTCGAGCAGGGCCGTCTGCCATTTGAGGCTGACGAATGGCTGGTTGAGGATGGCCATTTCCTCGGCTTCGCTGTAATTGACCGGCGGCTGGCCAATGTCGCGGTGCCACCCGGTGTCGTAGGGACGTTCTGTACACCACAGATGCACGTGTCCGAGCCGTAGCTCCGGCCCTAAGAAGGCTTCGGCGTAGCGGGTGATTGGATCGGAGATCAGGTATTCGGCGAATGCAGGTTCGGCGAATTCTGGGGCGATCAGGCCCAAGATGCCCGTAGAGTTGGGGCCTTGGCCGGAGACATCGACCTGTCCCGAGCGCACCTTATCTACCAC
>JAPOYQ010000771.1 GCA_026706505.1 Gemmatimonadota bacterium | reverse complement strand
TTTAAGGCCTTGGCGAAGAAGAAGTCTGCCAACTTCTCGTCGCTCATGTCGGCCATGTTCAGGGGCATGACCTGAGCACTCATAGCGATCTCCTTGCAGATAGTGCAGTTGGTTGTATTTTGCGGGGTTTAATACCTGAACAAAAAGATAGTGTTCATTTGTGCAGGAATCAAGCCATTTGGGCGCTTTTACTCAAAACCTTGCTTGCGGCTGGACAAAATCAGAACTTTCATCAGCAATCCGCCGCAATCCGTTAATTTGACCAGGAAGATGATATGGAACTTGTGAGGTATCCAGACCGCCGCATCGAAGTGTTCGACGAGCGCTTCGCCAAGTACAAGCTGGCCAATGCCGCCCTTGAAATGCTCTGGACCGGCGGCCGCTGGCTCGAAGGCCCTGTGTGGTTTGGCGACGGCCGCTATCTACTGTTCAGCGACATTCCCAACAACCGCATTCTCAAGTGGGAAGAAGAGACCGGGGAGGTCTCGGTCTTCCGCAAGCCATCGAACAACACCAACGGCAACACGCGCGACCGCGAGGGGCGATTGCTGTCGTGCGAACACGACGCGCGCCGGGTCACGCGGACGGAATACGACGGTTCGATCACTGTGTTGATGGATCAGTTCGAGGGCAAGCGGTTGAACGCCCCCAACGATATTGTGGTGAAATCGGATAGATCGATCTGGTTCACGGACCCCGGTTACGGCATTCTGATGGACTACGAGGGGCATCGGGATACGTTCGAGAATGCCGCCAACGTGTACCGTCTCGACCCGGACACGGGGGAAGCGACGGTGGTGGCCGGAGATTTCCAGCGGCCCAACGGCCTCTGCTTCAGCCCGGATGAGTCGCGGCTCTACATCGTCGATACCGGGCGCTCCGACGGCCCCGAATACCCCACCCACATCCGCGTTTTCGACGTCCACGGCGACCACCTCGCAAACGGGCGCGTGTTCGCAGACATGGGGATTGGCTCGTCGGACGGGGTCCGCACTGATGTGGATGGCAACCTGTGGTCAGGGGCCTGTTGGGGAGGCGAGGGCTACGACGGCGTGCACTGTTTTGCTCCCGACGGCACTTTGATCGGCAAGATCCACCTGCCAGCGCCCTGCGCCAACCTCTGCTTCGGCGGCGCGAAAAAGAATAGGTTGTTCATAACCTGTTCGCAGTCGCTGTTTTCGGTGTACGTCGAGACGAACGGGGCTCAGAAGCCGTAGGGGACTACAACTCGTCGGCATCTAAGTTGACCAAGGTCCAAATGCCCGTTTATACTTCTGTCCTTCTGAATCGAGGATGAGATGCACGGAGTCGGAATCATCGGTGCTGGCAGCGTATCCCCAGGACATCTGCAAGCGGTGGCGGCCCTTGAATCTACGCACTTGCAGGCGGTCGCCGATACGGACGCGGAACGCCTGGCCCGCGTCTGCGCGGAGCACGGCTGCCAGGGCTATTCCTCCTATGAGGATCTGCTCGCGGACGAGGGGGTTGACCTCGCCATCGTCTGCCTGCCCCACGGCCTGCACTGCGAAGTAACCGTAGCCGCGTTGGAGGCTGGCAAGCACGTGCTGGTGGAAAAACCAATGGCCGTCAACGTGGAGGAATGCGACGCCATGATCGCGGCCGCACAGCGGACCGGCAAACAGCTCTCCGTCGGCCACATGCACCGCTTCTCGCCGACGAACCGAGCTGCGAAGAAGCTGCTGCGCGAACAGGCCGTGGGCGACCTCGTCTGTCTCTGCGACGAGGCCTACCGCCCCTTCAACCCGAACAGGTCGCCCTGGTATCTCGACAAGGCGACGCACGGGGGCTTGTGGTATCAGAACGGCATCCACCTGATCGACCGCTCCTGCTGGTGGACGGGCAGTCGCGTCGTCGCCGTCAAGGCCCTGATCGACAGCCGGTTCTTCGAATTCTCAGCGGACGACGTGGCCATGGCGCTGCTGCAGTTCGAAAACGGCGTGTACTCGACCCTGATTCATGTCTGGTGGCGGACGGGGGGGAGTCGCTTTAGCACGGAGTTCGTCTGCACGGACGGCATGCTCCAACTGCGCAATGGAATCCACTCGGGAAGGAACGATCTCTTCATCGGCCGGGACGGGGAGTGGGAACAGGTTGAGGTAACCGAAGACCACCACACCACAACGCAGCAGTTGGGCGCGTTCGTCGCGGCGATTGACGCAGGAACGAAGCCACCGGTGACGGCTGAATACGCCCGCCATATGGTGGCGGTGCTGACGGCGTGTATGGAGTCGTCTCGCCTCGGCAGAGAAGTGGTGATTGAAGCATGAACGATACCGATCTGTGCTATCTCTCCGGCGCTGAACTGCGCCGCCTGTACGAGCGCCGCGAGCTGTCCCCAGTGGAGGTCACCGAAGCTGTACTGCGCCGAATCGAATCGCTCGACCCAAAGCTCAACGCCTTCGTCACGGTCACGCCGGAGCGGGCCTTGGCCGAGGCGCGCGCCGCCGAAGCCGCCTTTGCCGGTGCCGAGGATCCGCCTCCTTTAGCCGGCATACCTGGCTCGCTGAAGGATCTGACGGCGACGCGCGGGATCCGCACCACGCGGGGGTCGCTGCTGACCGCCGATTGGATCCCGGACTTTGACGCGCCCCTCGCCGAACGCTTGCGCGACGCTGGCATGGTGCTGCTCGGCAAGACGAACACGCCGGAGGTCGGCTGGAAGGGCGATTCGGGCAATCGCGTCGTCGGGCCGACTCATAATCCCTGGCGGCACGGACGCACGGCGGGTGGCTCTAGCGGGGGAGCTGCGGCGGCTGTGGTCGCTGGCATGGGCGTGCTGGCCCAAGGCACGGACGGTGCCGGCTCGATCCGCATCCCGGCTGGTTTCTCGGGTGCCTTTGGCTTCAAACCCTCCTGGGGACGGATACCCCAGCATCCGGCTAGCGTGGTGGAGACCCTGTCTCACGCCGGGCCGATCACCCGCACTGTCGGCGATGCCGCGCAGATGCTTGAAGTCATGCTCGGTCCCGATGCGCGGGATCGCACCTCGCTGCCGGCCGAACCGTTGGCGCTTGACGAGATCGGAGCTGGCGTGGATGGGCTGCGCGTAGCTTGGTCGCCCGACCTAGGGTACGCGGCCGTCGATGCCCAAGTCGTCGAGACCGCACAAGCGGCAGCCCGTCGCTTCGCGGATCTCGGTTGCACTATTGAGGAGGCGCACCCGGCTGGCGAAGACCCGTGGCGTCTCGTCCACGTCCTATGGTCAACGGCCTTTGCCGCCACCTTCCGCGACCAGTTCGACCAAATCGCCGATCGCCTCGATCTTGGCTTGCGCGCCGTCATCGAAGAGGGGTTCGAATTCCGAGGCACGGACGTGGCCGGTGCCTATATAGAGCGCAACGCGTACTACCACCAATGGCGGGAGTTTTACGAGAATTACGACCTGTTGCTGACGCCGACGCTGCCGGTCACTGCCTTTGCCGCTGGCGACGACCACCCCGGTTCGGTCGCAGGCCGCGACACTACCTACCTGAGTTGGACGGCCTTCACCTACCCGGTGAACCTCACCGGCCTGCCCGCTGCCAGCGTGCCCTGCGGCCGCGTCGATGGCTTGCCCGTGGGCCTGCAAATTATCGGCGGCTGGCGTCAGGACCTCACCGTGTTGCGCGCCGCCCGCGCCTTCGAACAGCTCGCCCCTTGGTGCCACGAGCGACCGCTGCTTTGACCTAGGGGAAAAGCTCAACCAGCAGTTGATCTACTTTCGCGTTCCTCAATGCCGACAACTGGGTAAATGCGCTATTTTGGCTGTGCAGATAACAACAACCATCGCTTGATGGAAGGATGCTGCACATACCCAAAACAAAGGAGCGCGCGCAATGATTGACCCAGTAGAGCTTGGACAAAGGATACAGGAGCGGCGGAAGCAGCAGGGACTCACACAGGAACAACTGGGGAGCGACTTATTTGTTAGTCCGCAAGCCGTTTCCAAGTGGGAGAACGGCGAGTCGCTGCCCGATATTGGGACGTTTCCGGCCTTGTGCAAAGCGCTGGGCACTTCGGCCGATGCGCTGTTGGGAATTGACAGCGAACTCGGGATTGAAACGCTCGGCGGCAAACTGGCTCAGCGCATTGGCGACCTCAGGGACAAGGAGGAACGACACGCCGCTCTGATGACGGCACTAGGATTTCTAATTCCCCCCTATGATATGAGGAATCAGGATAGGAATATTTCCTATCAACTGTCGGGTTCGGATAAGAGTCTCGTGGGCTTCAGCTTTTGGAGCCGTAGCGGCTTGGTATGCTTTGCCGGAAGCGAAGCCTTGGAAGAAGATACCCCATCGTCCAATATGATGGATATTCTTCGCACCCTCCTCTCGCCCGAGTACTGGCCCGTCGCTTTTTTCCTGCTGAGAGGCCCGAAAAAGTTCGCCGCACTGTTGGCAGCAGACCTGGCTGAGTCTTCGCAGGCACTGGCGGATGTACTTGACAAGCTGATTGAAGCAGGGCTATTGGTACAAGATAAGGAGGGCTATCGGTTGGAAGAGAATTGCGGATTACTTCTGGCGGGGATGATTAAGGCCCTTTGTCTGGCGAGCTTGAGAGAAGATTTTGGGAGAGGGATATTTGTGAATAGTACGAAGGGATGAAGAGTCCGTCGACTGGCCTGTTAAGTCGCCGAACCACCGATGGGTGGACATGAGCACCGTGATTCGCTATACAGTGGTGAAAGGGGAAGCAAGGGTGTTAGCGATAATTGGAGACTGCGCCAATGAAGGTGAGAAAGATCGTCTATCTGATTCACTCAATGCTCTACAGCGACCTAGCCGCCACTGATCCGAAAACTCTGCGCAGCACGAACGCCGGGATCTATCTCGAGCGCGAGTTGCTGTGCGAACGACGTTGGCGCGCGGCGATCCGTCAACTGGAGCCGGATGCGATTTACGCTCAACTCGACGGGGGGCGAGAAATCCTTGCCTATGCCAGACAACAACTTGGTAACGACCGCGTTCTCGAGCCCCGCGCCGAGTGGTATGACGGGATCGACCCCGAGCAGTACAGGCAGGACCTGACCGACTCGTTCTCGTCGCAGCTAGCCGACAAGGGTCACCAGCTCGATTGCGAGACCACCGAGTTGGAATTGTGGGGTGAGTCGTTTACTGGATGTGTCTACAGTTACGGCACCGCACTCGGCCGACAGCTCGGTCTCAAGACTCCGGCGTTTGACAACTTTGACATGACGGTGCCAGACCAACGCCTCCTTTGCAAAGCGGAGTTGGTGACCCATTTTCTGCTCCCGGACAGCGCCACGCGAGGCTACCTCTTCGACGGTCCACTGGGCTATCCGATCGGCCTCTTCCTCGACGGGTTCAGGACGAGTGAGGCAGGAGCTACAGGCAAGATCCGGCTTGATCTAGACCCTAGTAAAGTGATGTTGGAAAGCCCCTTGGGGATCACCCTGTACGCCCATCTCACCATCGACCGACCCAATCGCAAGATCCCCGTACACCCCACGCGCGACTTTGACGGCATAACGGCTACCGCCACGGGGCTGGAAATACCACGGGGTAGCGAGCACTCTATTCTGGGTGTTCTGATGAGCCCGGCCGACTTGCTCGCGGCCATGCAAACGGCCACCATCTGCTAAGGGAATTATATACTTGACTGGACATTAAAAGTTTCATATCTTTATGTAAGTCAAGGAGATACGAACGATGGCAAAAGCACCCGGCAAGAGCGAACGCGAAGGTATCACCCTCTTAGAGCTATTCGAGATGTTCCCCACCGAGCAAGCCGCTATTGAGTGGTTCGAGTATGAGCGCTGGGACGAAACCGGCCTATTCTGCCCGCGCTGTGGCGGCTGTGATAAGGTCAAGCCCGTTACCTCCGGTAGTTCCATGCCGTATCACTGTGGCGATTGTCGGCGGTACTTCTCGGTGCGTACCGGCTCGCTGATGGAGCGTTCAAAGATTCCTCTGCAAAAGTGGGCCGTCGCCATTTTCTTGGTTACTACCTCGCTCAAGAGCGTGTCCAGTATGAAGCTGCACCGGGACCTAGGCATAACGCAAAAGAGCGCGTGGTTCATGCTCCACCGGATTCGCCAAGCCTACGAGACGGCGGCTGAGGCGCTGGACGGGCCGGTAGAGGTGGACGAAACCTACATGGGCGGCAAAGAGAAGAACAAACATGCTTCCAAGAAGCTACACGTAGGTGGCGGT
>JAPOYQ010000273.1 GCA_026706505.1 Gemmatimonadota bacterium | reverse complement strand
CTGGAGGGTTTCGCGCGAGACGTTGAGCGGCAGATCGTCGCAGTCAACCACGCCGCGCACAAAGCGCAGCCACAGCGGCAAAAGCTCCTTGCAGTCGTCTTGGATAAAGACCCGCGCGACGTGCAGGTTGAGCGAGATCGTCGGCTCTGTGTGTAGCCATTGGATCGGTGCGCGCTTGGGGATGTAGAGCACGGCGTAAAATTGGATCGGCACATCCACGACGATGTGCTCGCGCGCGAGCGGTTCGTCGGGATCGCCGGTCAGGTGCGTGTAAAATTCGTTGTACTGCTCGGGGGTGATTTCGTTGCGCGGCCGGGTCCACAGCGCGGCCGTGTCGTTGACTTGTTTGCCAGCGACCTTGATGGGATAGGCGACAAAATCCGAGTGCTTACGGATGATGGCCTCTAGCCGGTGGGCGTCGAGAAATTCCTCGCAGTCCGAGCGGATGTAGATCTTGATCTCAGTGCCGCGGTCGGCTTTGTCGGCGTGGGATAGAGTGTAGGCTCCGTCGCCGGTAGATTCCCACAGCACCCCGTCGGCTTCTGGGTCGGCCGCGCGCGTGGTGATCACTACTCGGTCGGCGACCATGAAGACCGAGTAGAAACCCACTCCGAATTGGCCGATCAGCTTGAGCTTTTCTTGCTCGTCGTCGGCATCGGCTAGCTGTTGGGCAAACTCGGCCGAGCCAGAGCGGGCAATGGTGCCGATATTTTCATTGACCTCGTCGCGGGTCATGCCGATTCCGCGGTCGCGGATCGTCAGGGTCTTGTTGCTGCTCGATACCTCGATCTCAATGTCCAATTCGGCGTCTGGGTCGAGGATATTGCGGTCGGTCAGCGAGCGGTGGTGGATTTTGTCCAGCGCGTCTGAGGCGTTGGAAATCAGCTCGCGCAAGAAAATCTCTTTTTGCGTGTACAGCGAGTGAACCAACAGGTGGAGTAGCTGTTGGACCTCGGTTTGAAAAGCCCGTTTTTCGACCTGTGGATCTTCGGTTTGGACGTCTTCAGACATCGCGTTGCAGCTCCTTTGGTGCTTGCGTTGACGAAACCAAAAAGGTAAGGAAGATCACCTGCAAAGCAAGTTCGGCCTTCGCTCTTGTAGCGGGGGCTGGACGGGCTATTTTCTGGCTACGTGCAAACTTACGACCTAATCATCGTCGGCGGCGGTCCGGCCGGTGCCACGGCCGCGCTGTACGCGCAGCGCCACGGATTGGCGGCCCTGCTGCTGGACAAGCAGTGCTTCCCCCGCGACAAGGTCTGCGGCGACGCCCTCTCTGGCAAGACGGTGGCCATCCTCCACGAGCTAGGGCTGTTTGAGGAGGTGTGCGACCTGCCTGGGGCGGCCGTTGCCCGCATTGTCTTCGGCAGCCCAGACGCGACCGCCGCGTCCATCGACCTGAGCCGCTACGAGTTGCACAACGCCCTGACGGGTCGGGTGCTGCCGATGGAGGGCTTTGTCATCCGCCGCGAGGTTTTCGACGACTTTCTCTTTACTAAAGCGCGGGCTGCGGTCGCTCAGACCTTAGAGGGGTTTGCCGTGCGCGAGCTTCTCAGGGAGGGCGAGCAGGTCTGTGGGGTGCGGGGACACAAAGCCGACGGCACGTGCTTGGAATTTCGCGCGCCCTTGGTGTTGGGGTGCGATGGCTTCAACTCGATCGTCGCCCGCAAGAGCGGGTTGTACCGCCACGAGGGCCGCGATTGGATGGTGGCTCTGCGGCAGTATTTTGAAGGCGTGGCGGGCCTGAGCGATCAGATCGAATTGCACTTTATAGACGAGGTGCGGCCTGGATATTTTTGGATCTTTCCTCTAGAGGGCGACCGCGCCAATGTCGGCATCGGCATGGATCACCGAGACATCAAGGCGAGAGGCATTGACCTCAAAGACGCACTCGCAGCCGCGGTGGCTAGCACGACCTTTGGCGCGCGCTTCCGCGATGCCCGCCCCCTTGAAGACCCGGTCGGCTGGAATTTGCCGGTTGGCTCGCGGCGACGACCGGCGCACGGGAATGGCTTTTTGCTCTTGGGCGACGCGGCCGGTTTGATCGACCCGTTCACGGGCGAGGGCATTGGCAATGCGCTGTACTCGGCTCGCTTTGCTGTGGAGACCGCAGTTCAAGCTCGGGAGGTGGAGGATTATTCGGCTGGTTTTTTGCGGCGCTATGAGGATCGGCTGTGGGATGCGCTGGGCAGCGAACTGAAGCTGAGCACCAAGCTGCACAATTTGGGCCGCTGGCCCTACCTAATGAACTTGGTCATTCGCAAGGCCGCTAAAAATGCCGAGGTCAGCGACATGATCTGCGGCATGATGGCCGACGCCGTGCCGCGCAAGATGTTGACGAATCCGCTGTTCTATTTACGACTGCTATGGAAATAGGCGCGGCCGTGGTTAGTGGTTAGTCCTCGTACCGCACGGCATTGTCCGTTTGCAACTATGCCTCAAGAGGTGTACCTTCGTTTCGCATAAATAGCATATAGCGGGGATAGGGGATAATTGTTTGGGTACAGGCAGTTATCGGCCACATGCATTAAAGGAGTAATTTAGGTATTGCATGAATTTGCCAAGTTGGTGGGAATGGGAGTTAGGTTTTACAGCGCATGTGGAAGGGCGGATGGAGGAACGTGGTTTCTCTGAAATTGAACTACTGACAATGCTTGATAATGCCACAAAATTGGTACTGGCCCACCATCCAGGGCGTTGGGTTATCCATACTCGCCATGCAGGACAACCTTGGCATGTGGTTGTCGAGCCAGATCCGGACGACCAAATTCTAATGATCGTAACTGCATATCCTAAAAAGGTACGACCATGAAAACTGTTTCTCTGCAAATCACATATCGGAAGGGTAAGCCTTTTGCTGCCTATATTTACCTGTCCCGCCGGAACGGGCAAAAAAGTGTCCGGACTGAAGCCATATCAGAAGATCTCCTGATTGACTACGCTCAGGATGAGACACCTCTTGGGATTGAAATAGTCTCTCCTGGAATGGTGAGCATAGACGAAATACAGGCCGTCTTTGACCGTTTGAGGATTAGTAGACCACCACGTATAGAACTGGAGCCACTTAAAGCAGCGTAGCTATCTTACCCAACATGACTGACGAGAGGACGAGCGTCAGATAACAACGCCCTCCTGGCTGCGGTGCCTTCGCGCCTACGCCCAACCGCTCTGCGGTTCAGGAGGGCGTAATGCGTTAGCTGAAATTGAATCAGGAATGCAGAGAATAATGTGATATGTCGCTGGGAAAGGTCACTTGTTTTATAACGCGTAGCTTGGACGGTCGAAAGCACTTTCTCCTACTAAAGCACCCCTACGCTGGAAATCAAATACCTGCCGGGACGGTGGAAAAGGGAGAATCCTTTGTCGCCGCAGCACTCCGGGAGGCCCGCGAAGAAACGGGTCTAGCCGCATTGAATGTCGTTGCGGAACTCTTGTCGGAACGGGAGAAGCTACCTCCCAACACAGCCGTCATTCAGAAGACTTCCACTGTCTACTCTCGACCAGACACTAGCAGTTTCGATTGGGTCACGATTCGAAGAGGTATTCGCGTTGATACCCGAGAAACTGAAAACGGTTTTGTGCAAATCGATTATGTGGAAAAAGAGTTGCTCGGTTCAGATAGGATCTCGTTTCAAATAACTGGCTGGATACCACAAGATGCTCTGACGACCACTGTTGAGCGCAAGCACTATCACTTAAGTTGCGCAGCAAGTGATGCGCTTGAGTGGGAAGTCTTTTCTGATCACCACAAGTTTGTCCTAATGTGGCATCCGTTGACCGAAGATCCCCAATTGCAGGAACCATTTGGGGAGTGGTTCGACTCCATCAAGGAGCATCTCGTTCATGGCCTCAAGTGAAGCCGCAACCTCTCTCGGCACATTTGCTTGGTTCGGCTATCAACTGCCTCTTGCTAAACGCTTGAAGCTGATCAAGCAGAGTGGTTTCAGTCACACCTTTCTGTGGATGGGAAGTTCGGAACCCTTGGTGGAATCGGGTCGTGCCCACGAAATGCCGGGAATGGTTGCAGATGCCGGGCTTGCCGTCGATCACGCCCATGCGGTATACGAAAACGCAAATGCTTTCTGGTCTGATAAGCCCAGCGAACGCGACGCGTTAGTCAATGAGAACCTCGAGTTAATAGAGTATTGCAGTCGGCATTCGATTTCCTGCATTGTGCTTCACGTAACCAAGGGATCAACACCGCCTCCGCCGCACGCGGAAGGCTTGGAGATTTTTCGCCGGTTGGGCGAGGAGGCAGCAGACGCCGGGGTCGTGTTGGCTCTTGAGAATACAAGGGGAACCAATCACTTAGACCTCATCCTAAATGAAGTTTCTTTGGACAGCCTGGGCTTGTGCTACGATAGCTCCCACGACTACTTGCATTCCAGCACTCCTAGCGCTGTGCTTGACAAGTGGGCGCATCGTCTCATCACGACGCACTTTTCAGACACCGACGGACAGGGCGATGTTCACTGGTTGCCGATGAAAGGAATCGTAGATTGGGATGCCGTTTCGAGAGCATATCCCACATCGCACCAAGGCCCAATCATGATTGAGGCCGTGCCTCAGGATTGTGCTCAACCACCCACTGAGTTTCTTGCAGACGCGTACGCAACAGCGATCAAACTGAGGGAGAAACTGGTTTCTCTCCCCAATTGTCGAGGATGAGACGATGCCACTGGAGGTACTGAGTTCTGCGAAGCAAAAATGTGAAATCACTATAAGGGAGAACCATAATGATCGAACAGAATCACCTAGACCTCTTGCTCGACCTGAACACGGATGAAAACCCTCACAGCGGCGGAGATCTTTTGGATCATCTTCGGGGAACACACGACTTCCTCCAGGATTGGGGCAACGACCAAGCCGTGTGTCTTGGAGGTTTGTTTCATAGCATCTATGGCACCCAATCCTACAAGACAGAGTCAGCGTCCCTTGAAGATCGGCAACGCATTCGGGAAGTGATTGGCGAGAGGGCCGAGCGATTGGCTTTTCTCTTCAGCGTTTCGATCCGCAGTGGGTTCTTCGAAGGGATAGGAAAGGAGAAGGCAACTGTGTGGGACCGTATTCACGAGGAGAACATACCCGTCACCCAAGCTGATCTTCGCGACCTTATTGAAATGGAAGTGGCCAACTATCTGGAATTCATGCCGAGAACCCATTTCACGATTGAGGAACTTGACGCATTCGAGGCCAAGGTTGAGCGAGGGAAACCCTTACTCTTACCATTGGCCTACGCAGCGATCAAGGCAGGAATCAGATCGAAACGCATTGCCATAGCCTCGTAGGGAGAGAGGTTGCGTCGCAGGCTGGTCATATACCGACTGGTCACATATAGGAAAGAGAGGATTCCAAGGATGATGAAGCGTAGTCTCAGCCTTTTGACTTTGTTGTGCGGCTTGTTGTGGAGCGTCCACCCCTGCGATGCTCAGACCGCAGAAAGACAGGTTGCACAGAGTCTGGTGCGTACCATTGAGATGCAATATCTGCTGTATTTGCCACCTGCATATGACAGCAGCGAAGAAAAATGGCCGTTGCTCTTATTCTTGCACGGAGCGGGCGAGCGTGGAGACGACCTTGAGTTAGTGAAAGTCCACGGTCCACCGAAAATGATAGCGCAGGGGAGGGACTTTCCCTTCGTGGTCGTCTCGCCGCAGTGTCCAAAGGATGAGTGGTGGTCAATAGACGCGCTGCATGATCTCCTAAACGAGATCGTTGAGACCCATCGCATCGATACGGCGAGGATCTATGTGACCGGCCTGAGCATGGGAGGATATGCGACGTGGGGACTAGCCTGTACCTATCCCGAGCGGTTCGCAGCCGTCGTTCCCATCTGTGGCGGTGGGGATCCAGAAAAAGCATCCTTAATGAAGGAGGTGCCGACCTGGGTTTTCCACGGCGCAAAAGACGAGGCCGTGCCGTTGCAACAATCACAGGAGATGGTTGACGCGCTCAAGGCGGCCGGAAGCGATGTCCGCTTTACCGTGTACCCTGAAGGGGGCCACGTGGAGGCGTGGCAAAATGCCTACGACGATCCAGACCTATGGGAGTGGTTGGCAAAGCAGCGACGGGCCAAGTAAAGACACTAAAACCCCTATTAGTAATGCTGCCGAAATCCCCTCAAAACACTCACCCTGTCACCTCGCGGACTCAGGTGCAGCTAAAGGATATAAAGAAAAAATTCCCATTCCGAGTCCTTACGTCTCAG
>JAPOYQ010000734.1 GCA_026706505.1 Gemmatimonadota bacterium | reverse complement strand
CAACGCCTTCCAGACCAACGGCATCCTCCTCGACGACGAGTGGGGCGAGTTCCTCGAGGAAAACAAATTCCTAATCGGGCTGTCGATCGACGGGCCGCGCGAATACCACGACTACTACCGAGTTGACAAGGGCCAGAAGCCGACCTACGACCGAGTGTACTCCGGTCTGCAAATGCTCAAAAAGCACGCGGTGGAATTCAACACCCTGACTGTGCTGCAAAACCACAACGCCGATCAGCCGCTCGAAATCTACCGCTTCCTGCGCGAAGAGGGCTCGGGGTTTATGCAGTTTATTCCCATCGTCGAGCGCATCGCGCACGAGCCAGACGAGGACGGATTAGAGTTAGTCGATCCCGAATACGAAGGCCGAGCACCAGTCTCCAAATGGTCGGTCGGCCCGGGACAGTACGGCAAGTTCCTCTGCGCGATCTTTGACGAGTGGGTGCGCAACGACGTCGGCCAAGTCTTCGTGCAGCTCTTTGACGTAACGCTCGGCTCGTGGCTGGGCCAAGATGCGAGCCTGTGCATCTTTGCCGAGACCTGCGGCAAGGCGCTGATCATCGAACACAATGGCGACCTGTACTCCTGTGACCACTTCGTCTATTCAGACTATCGCTTGGGCAACGTCCACGAGGAGAGCATCCGCGAAATGGTCGCCAGCCCGCAGCAGACCAAGTTCGGGCAGGACAAAAAGGACACCCTGCCCCAATACTGCATAGAATGCGACTACCGCTTCGCCTGCAACGGCGGCTGCCCCAAGCACCGCTTTACCAAAACCCCGCGCGGCGAGGACGGTCTCAATTACCTGTGCAAGGGGTACAAAATGTACTTCGGGCACGTCGATCCCTACATGCGCTTTATGGCCAACGAACTGCGGCACGGCCGACCGGCTACCGGCGTGATGGAATGGACGCGCAAACGAGACGCGGTCAAAGCGGCCCTGCACCAAAAGGCCCCAGGCCGCAACGACCCGTGTTCCTGCGGCAGCGGCAAGAAGTACAAGCGCTGCTGTGGCCGGGCCGCATAACGGAAAGGAAGCAATGATCGATATCGAGCTAATTCCCGCAGACTGCAAGGCCGTCGTCACTATCGACGGCCAGCTTTTTACCGAATACCGCTACGGCCACTACGTGTGCCGCCCGTACTTCTATCCCGTGCTGACGCCCAGCGGCACTGGCCTCACTCGCGCCTATCCGATGGAAGGTGTCGAAGGCGAGAATCAAGACCACTACCACCATCGCGGCATCTACACAGCTCACGGCCTCGTCAACGGCCACAACCTCTGGGACGAGGGCACTGGCCACGGAGCCATGCTGCAACGGGGCGAGCCGGTCGTAGGCGCAGCCGACGGCGCAGCGCAGATCGACGGGATCGTCGATTGGTTCGGGCCGGAGGGAGAGAAGCTGCTGGAGGAGCGGCGCACCATCGCCATCCGCGCCGAAGGTGCGTTGCGCATCTTGGACCAACGCAGTGAGTTCCGCGCCCGCTACGGCGACGTGACCTTGGGCGACACCAAAGAAGGCGGGCTGTTTTCGATCCGGGTGCCGACCTCCATGGATGCCAAGGTCGCGGGGCGGATTGAAAATTCCGCCGGCCAAGTCTTTGAAAACGGCCAAGGCGAGGAGGTTACTTGGGGCCAGCAGGCGGCTTGGGTGGATTACTCCGGCCCGGTAGCCGATGGCGAGGAGTGGGGGCACACCGTCGTCGATCACCGCGACAACCCCCGCCACCCGACCTACTGGCACGTGCGCGGCTACGGGCTGTTTACCGCCAACCCCTTTGGAGTGCACGATTTCAAGGGCGACGAAAGCCTAGACGCGAGTTTGACCATCCCCGACGGCGACAAGACCGTCTTCCGCTACCGGCTGATCATTCACCCCGGGCGCAGCGTTGACGGGCACCCAGACGTGCGCCAACTCATTGAGCAGTTCCAAGCGGGATAGGATGGTACCTGTAGCAGAAAAAACCGGTCTGCGGGCCGGTTTTTTTGTGCCTCGCCATAATCTCAAAAAGACGGAGAGCAATGACTAAGAGCAATCAAGACAAACTGCGCGGAGCCCAGACCGGATCCGGACAGAGCGCTGGGGTGCAGCTGCGCGATAACCAAGACATAGATGACGTGCAGAACGACGCCGTGGCAGACGTGGACTTGGAAAGAGCGCAAAAATACTGCGAGGAATACGAAATCCCCGCAGCCTACTCCGACTACGAGGAGATGCTCCGGCAGGTCGCACCCGACGCGGTGAGCGTCTGCACGCCCAACGGCCTGCACGCCCCCTGCTCCATCGCCGCGCTCGACGCGGGTGCCCACGTCCTCGTCGAAAAGCCTTTGGCCATGAATGCGCGCGAGGGACAGCAGATGCTCGACGCCGCAGAGAAAAACAACAAAAAGCTGATCATTGGATTCCAGAACCGCTATGATCCAAAGACGCAGTTTATCAAGAAGCTCGTTGACGACGGCGAGTTGGGCACAGTCCTGTACGCCCGAGTGCAGTCCCTGCGGCGGCGCGGCATTCCCAACTGGGGAGTCTTTGGCCGCAAGGACCTGCAAGGCGGCGGCCCACTGATCGACATCGGCGTCCACATGCTGGAGACCGCGCACTATGCAATGGGCGCGCCCAAACCAGTGGCAGCCAGTGGCAGCACCTATACCTACATCGGCGACAAGCCGTCAAACGTGGCCTCGATCTGGCCCAACTGGGATTACAAGACCTATACAGTAGAGGACTTAGCCGTGGGTCACATCCGCTTTGCCAACGGCGCGATGCTCAGTATTGAGACCAGCTTCGCCGCCCATATCGAGAAGGGTGAGGGGAACTTCACACTAATGGGCGAGAAGGGCGGTGCCACTTGGGATCCGCCGGGTTTTTTCCACGACGCCAACGACTACATGGTCAACACCCGGCCCGACTGGCTGCCCAGCGGTCCGGCAGCCGACGGCTTCGGCCAGAAGATGCGCAACTTCGTCGATCACGTGCTCTACGGCGCGGAAACCATGTCGCCCGGCGAGCATGGGCTGATGGTGCAGAAAATGATGGACGGGCTGTACGAATCGGCGGAGCAGGAGCGGGAAGTGCGGATTGAGTAGGCGGGCGATGAGGTCGGCTCGTCATTGTTTTTTTCTAAAAATGGCGTAAATTTTGAATTAATGATTCAAATTATACGCCAAATCCAACAAGACATACAGGATGTTCACCGGCGCGAGCGCGGACGCCTCCTCGTGCTTACGGGAGCACGCCAAGTGGGGAAATCCACCCTTGCGAGCATGGCGTTTCCCGACTATCCAGTGATTAATCTGGATTCGCCTGTGGAACGAGCGGCCTACGAGCAGCTAGCGCCGGAAGAATGGATTGTCCGCTATCCCCGTGCCATCGTCGATGAAGCGCAGAAGCTACCGACAGTCATAGAGACCTTAAAAGCGTGTTATGACCGCAATGCGGAGGTGCGCTATATCCTGCTGGGGTCGAGCCAGATTCTGCTGCTTGAAAAAGTGCGTGAATCGCTCGCTGGACGCGCTGCGCTGCGGGCGCTTTTTCCGTTTACCTTGCCGGAATTGTTAGCGGCGACCGACGCAAGCCGCTTAGTCGAGGTAATCGCTGCCGACGATCCGGTCTGCGCTCTCGACCAACTATGCCCGGCAATCTACCATATCACCGCAGCCTACGCGCAGGCCAAAATGCGCTGGGAGTACTTCCTCCACTGGGGCGGGATGCCACGGCTTAGGGAGTGGGACGACGAGGACCGCTTCGCGTGGTTGCAGGACTATCAAGCCATGTACCTCCAGCGCGACTTAGGCGATCTGGCGCAACTGCGGCGGCTGGAGCCTTTTGTTCGCGCCCAGCAAGCGGCGGCTCTGCGTTCGGGACAGGTGATCAATTTCTCGGATCTGGCGCGGCTGAGCGATGTGTCTCCGGCGACAGCGCGGCAGTTTATGCGCTACTTGGAACTGAGCTATCAGATTATTCTGTTGCCAGCTTGGTATCGCAACGCGGAAAAACGCCTGAGCAAGCAAAGCAAACTGCACTTTGTCGATCCGGGGATCCGCCGGAGCATTCTGCGAAAGCACGGGGAGATTGACGGCGCGGAACTGGAAAGTGCGGCGGTAGCGGAAATCTACAAGCAGTGCCGCAACGCCCAACTACCGGTTGAGCTATACCACCTGCGCACTGCGGACCGACGCGAAGTTGACTTATTGATTGAACGCGAGGATGGGTTTATCGCCGTGGAAGTCAAACAGACAGCGAGGGTCAGCGCCGCTGATTTTCGCCACCTGCGCGGTTTGGAGGACTTGTTGGACAAGCCGCTGCTGTTGGGATTGGTTGTCTCAAACGATACGTCGAGCGTTCCCAGCACGGACGGGCGGCTACGCCATGTGGCAATTCCGCATTTGCTGTCAGGAGCAGGATAGGTTGCCGATGCACTCTATCCTCGTTGATCGAAATTCTCTGGATTAGCTCCAACCTAAAAAAGAAAAACCCTTGATGGAGCGTCGCCGCCAAACAGTTTCTTATTGCGGAGATTCTCCCATTTTTTGAATCGATCCCTCAGCCTGCTTCTGACACTGGGCCAGAATAACCGCATCGGTTCATTGCGGTCTTCGTATTCTGATCGCCAGAACTCATACCTTCCGTCAACAATCTTTGCGAACAAAATGGAAAAGCGCCAGAATTCATCGGCCTCATCCGCTTCGCACATCTGAGCGAACCAATGTCTCGCCCAAGTATTCCGATCATAGGCGTACCGTGCAGCGTTGTGTGCATCTCCAATGAAATAGTCCGTGTCCTGATAGCGGTCGAGCACCTCGTCATTGAATTCACTGTTGTCTGAGAAACCAGCAACCATGATCGCACGAGCTATTTCAACAGGTTCTTCTCTCTCTAATTTGGTACCGATATACTGGCGTAGCAGGTTTTGCTTGTCATTCAGATGTGCAACGAGGATCTCTTGCGAGAGTTCGTAGTCGTTCGTCGCCCTGTCTAGGCGTTCAAAACGCAAATCGTTTAGAATCTCTGTGTCCGGGCCGCCCCAGACCGCCATAGCATCCAGAGATACAGCCGCACGGCCAAAAGTAAGGCGAATCAAGGGATGACCATCCTGGACAATGCGGAATAGTTTGGCCGCCTTTTCTGGGCATCGCTTGCCCAACGCATGGGCGAGAAGAAGAACAAGATTGTGAACTACAGGTAGCCGGACCTTGTCCAAGCCGATGAACATATCGTACCACTGATTCGCTAAGTCCTCGTTGGACTCAGCAATTGAACAGAAAGTACCAAGCCCATCACGCCCAAGGTGGTCAAGAATGATGTGAGCCTTTTGGGCAGTCAGCTTGTCTCTGAATGCCCGGTAAGTCTCTTGGTTGCGATTCTGTCTCTCTATAAGTTCCTCATCACTTTCCGCAAACCGATTCCATTGATCTGCCAGATCGGCCGGCCTGTCTGAGATGCTGAGAAGCGAATCGGACCTTTCCTCGTAGCCAATACGCATCTCAATATCGGGTGCGGCGATATCCACTTCCAGATTGGTGACGCGACAAACCGAGGCGTGTACGTGTAAAGCAACATCACTCGCGGCGTTCTGCATTCCCTGCTGGCTCCATGCCACTGCCGCTCGGCCATAGAAATCGGAGGACATACGGTCGAGTGCGTCGCCGTGTTCGACAATTCCATGCGCGGCTGCCTGAACCAGTATAGCAGAGCCATAGAAAGCCTCATACTCTTTGCTCTCCGAAACCCGCCAGTCGCCACGGGCTGCTTGGGCAAGAAGGGTTTCGTCGCCAAGCTGGGCAATGATGCCCAAAGCCTGAACACGAACCGGTTCAGATTGAGCTTTTGAAAGGTGAGCGATATGCTTGCGAGAGTTGATAGAAATAGGCGTTGATGTCTCTCTCGCAAATCCCAGAAGCACAAACTGTGTATGTTCGTCCCCATTCTGGCAAGCCGATTTCAAAAGATCGTCGAATACTTGCTCCTCCAAAGGTTTTGCGACATCCATAAGATCCGCGAGTATACTACACTCAGAGGAGCCGGATAACAGGGCATCTATCTGTTCTTGACCGTTCAGAAATGGGAAGGCGAGGAGAAGACGATGTTGGGAGATAATCCATCGGTCCTGCTCGGAAAGATCACTTTCATTTGTACCTCTGCTTTTTTTCCACCTCAGCTCGACTTTATCCATTCATGTAGCATAGCACACGATATCGATAAGGCGTTCGA
>JAPOYQ010000705.1 GCA_026706505.1 Gemmatimonadota bacterium | reverse complement strand
CACGCAGTGCTGTGCATCCGCCCCGAGGACCAAGCCAATATTTACGGCCTAGTGTTCTATCTGCGCTGCCTCAGCGGCGACAATGATTCGTGGCGTCGGGCCAACCGCAGCTTCTTGCAGGCGATCCGCAAAGAGCTGCTGATCTGGAATACGCTCAAAGCAGCGGAGCGGAGCGCTTTTCAGCAGCGGGCAGAGGAACAACTTTAGCGGCAATAAGCTCATGCTACCGGCGCAGACCTTTCTCTCACAGTATTCCCAGATCATGCTTCCGGCACCTTCAGTTCCGGGTCACGGAACCACGCTGGTAGGATCGAGTTCAGGTGCGCGAAGGAGGCGACAGCAAACTGCAAGATGCTTGGATGCAACCAAGCGGTCCCCCAATGTCTAGTGTACCGCAGACTATCGTGCAGAATGTTACCGGCCTTGGGCTTGTAATTGCTACCGGGAGCCCAGTTCAGGGGACCAAACATGTCGCTGTAGAGAGTCTCGTAGACCGCCTTCAGGATCTTCTCCACGGGCACCTCGCGTTCCAGTGCCTGCTTCATCTTATCCGATGTTTCGGCACCGTATATCTGGTCTAGCCGATGGGTGGGGCGGACGTAGACATACGTCAAGCTGCCGCACTCGAAGTTCTCGACAAAGTCCGGGATTCCGAGATCCTTGTTGAACCCGTGGTACCCGTCGATCATCTGCGCAGCCTTCAGGGTCATCTCCATGCCGTACATCAGACTGTCGTGGGCTACGGTCGAATACGATCCAGAGTGTTCTCTAAGACCACTGGAGGCAAGGAGGTCCTCGTCACCGCGTGCCCTTAGCTCCGCGGCCCGCCTCTGGCAGGCCTCGACGCTCAAAAGGTAGGCGGTGGATACGCCGCACCAACTGCGGATCACTCGTTCGGTGACTGCGTGCGTCATCTTCGCGTTGAACTTGGGATGCTTCATGTGGACCTCCTTAGGGCTTGGGGCGGAGCATCTATAGGCAACTCCGAGTACCCTGTTCGGGCATCGTCGGCAGCACGAGAAAGCTAAGCTATTCGCGATTTTGTAGACCTGGCCAACATGTCCCTACAGTCGCCTAGCTAGCCTCTTGTTTGGCCCAATGTTAGCAGATTGCGCTATGTGAGGCGGAGGCCGCTGCGGACTAGGGATTCCCATCAGCGCATGGGCGACTCTGCGAGTAGCGCCGAGACTTCCGCCTGTAGATTGAGGAAGCTGGTAATGGGATCGGAAATTTCGGGTAGTAGGCTATTTTGAAAAGTAAGAGATTTTGGCGCGGAGTTGCTATTTGCTAATAGTGAAAACGACAGGATAGGATCACAATAGAATCGTCCTCTACCTTGTAGGTGAGACGATGTTCTTTGTCTATACGCCGCGACCAGCAACCGGATAAGTCGTGTTTGAGAGCTTCTGGTTTGCCGATGCCTTGGAAGGGATGCTGAAGAATGTCTAGGATTAGTCTGAGTATTCTCAGCGCTTGCTTGCGATCCGTCTTGACCTAGTAACAGAGGTCTTCAAGCGCGTTTTTATCAAATTCCAACTTCATTCCGTAGTGAGCCAAGATCGTCGAAGCAAATCCTATCTTTGGGATCCCGATTTAGGGCTTCGTGTAGGCGACGAGCATTGTTTGGGGAACTAAGCAAGTAAGCTGTTTCCTCCACACGAGTCTCGGGGACTTGCCACGGGAACGATACGATTTCTGCGACACTGAAATCGGGCGGCACTGTATTGAACCCCACTTCAATTATGACTTTTTTGTCCCTGACGAATCCAGTTTCGCTCATATTAGCTAGCCTCTTGTTTGGCCCACTGTTCCAATGCCTCATTTAGCTGTTCACGGAAACTGTTGGATACACTACCTATTTCAAACGCATGCTACTAAGCAGATGTACGACTCCCGTTAGAAGGCCGCTTAACCCGAACTCGCATTAAAAAAAGGGTGGAGAGTAATCGCACTGACAGCTAAAGCAGTCAGCTTTACCCTCCCACTCTTCCGCCGCTTGGGAGCACACAGGAGAGTAGGGAGTATTCGCCTCGGATTACAGCGAGGCCCCAGCGGGCAATGTTCCGCGCCGCGTTAAAGTCGGCATGGGAACGTTGCCCACAATCATTGCAGGAGAAGTCGTCTTGACGACGAACACCAACATGCAGACAGTCCGCACAGGTTTGAGATGTGTAGCGTGGATCGATGCACACGACCCGGACACCGGCGCGACGTGCTTTGTATTCGACGAACTGTTGCAGTTGGTAGAACGCCCACGAGTGCAAGCGTCGCCGCTGTCCTTTGCGGAACCGGCACCTATCCCGAATGCCTTTAAGCACCTCAAAGACGATGGCCAGCCCATGCTCTTTGGCGTAGGCGACCAGATGCTTGCTAATGGTGTGGTTGATCTGTTTCTGGTGGCGTCGCTCCCGACCGGAAAGCCGTTTGAGTGCCCGGCAGCAGGCTTTGCGTGTCTGCTTGCTGCCGGTGTCTGCCTTCGCTTGCAACGCCGCTCTTACGTCGGCGCGATGCTCGCGGTAGTCGGCGAGGTCCTGCCCTTGAAACGCATGTCCTGCGGAATCAGTAGCAATCTGACGCAAGCCGAGGTCAACGCCGAGGGTGGCGTCAATATCCGCATCGGAAGGCGGTTCGGGTGCTTCCTCTTTGACTTGAACGTCAAGATAGTATCGGTTCTTGTGCCCTTTCTTGAGCGTGGCACTGGTAGGCTGTTGCCCTTGCAAGCCCTGTCGTTGGAACTCGCCCAGCCGAAGCGCGAGGATACAACGGCCGTCCAGCAAGCGCAGACTGACTACCTCGTTTTGCACATCCAACTTGAAGATGCGGGCGTCGTAATCAATCGACGTAGGCTTGAACTGGCTATGCCGCGTCTTTGGATTGGCCAGCCTCGGCGCAACGCGAGCGATGGCCCGAACGCTGAGGTTGGCCGAAAGACCGAATTGCTCGCGCATGTCGCGATAGCAGCCTTTGTGCAGATCGTATTGGCGATGTTTCTTATGCTCGTTGCCCCAATCAGCCACATAGGTGCAGGCTTGGGCAAACGCATCCAGCGTCGCGTCAATGCGAGCGGTCGCCGGTGGAGGAAGCACCAACCGACAAGAAAGAGTGCGGATTGTTTCCATACCCCTAAATATAGTGAATCATCCACAGCTTTCACCACGCAGCCTCTTAGATTTCAATCGGCTCAAGGCGGACAAGCCGCCCGTCGCCGGTCGAATCGCTATCCCTCCCTCGGCTCAAGCCGGGGGTCTCACGCGAGGTTTTTATGAACGACGCGCGTGAATCCGCAAAATCCCTGAGTCAGAAAAAGTCCTTTGATCACATCCTCGGACAGCACTACACGGTTTTCGACGGGCTGGCTGGGATGCACGTGGAAGACATCTATCAAGACCGGCACGGCCTCCTCTGGATCGCCACGGCCGATGGCGGCGTCAGCCGATTCGACGGGGTGCATTTCGATACCTTTGGCCTGTCGAACGGGATGCCCCATCTCACGGTAATGACGATTGCCGAGGACCAAGACGGGCGGCTGCTCTTCGGGACGCTCGGCGGCGGGCTGGCCGCGTATAACGGACGTAGCTTGCAGGTGTACACCACCGAGCACGGGCTACCGTCCAACAAGATCCTGAGCTTGCAACCGCAGACCGATGGCTCGATGCGGGTGCTGACCGACGCAGGAGTCGGCCGGTTTGCCGACGGGCGGTGCGTAGAGTGCGTGACAGACATTGCGGGTCAGCCGCTAGGCGCGGTGTACGACATAGCGACTGACGCGGCGGGTACGACGTGGCTGGCGACGCGGGAGCGGGGGGTAATCAGTCTCGATGGGCGACACCTGAGTGCGGACTCCAGCGCGGAAAACGGTGCGATACAGTGGCCTTGGAAATTCGCCCAGGGCACCTCCGGTCCGCTTTGGATCGCCTTTCGCTATGTTGGTACCGAACCCGTTATAGGCTGCTATGATCCAGTTAGTCAACAGCTCGAACTCATCAAGGCGGGCGATCAGGTCGAAGGGGCGGATGCCGTACAGCACGGCACGCGGCATGTGCGCTTGGACGATAGAGGCTGGCTGTGGATGACCCGCCGAGGCGTCCTGGTGTACGACGGGCAGGCTTGGCATCCATTCTACACCCGCTTGCCGGATAGCCACTTTTCGGATACGCGGCTGACGTACGAGGACCGCGAGGGGAATATTTGGGTGGGGCTTTGGGGCGGCGGGCTGGTTTTTTGCGATCCGGTCAGTGTCCAGTTATACACCGAAGCCGACGGCCTACCCGACTGCGAGGTTCGGTGTCTGGGCGAAGACCGCGAAGGTCGGCTATGGATCGGTACGATGGGGGGCCTAGCCTGTCGCGAAGCCGACCGGATTCTCCCGGTGGCTCCAAGGCGGACGGTCTCGACTCTGGTGGTAGATCGACAGGGGCGGATCTGGAGCGGCGGGCCCGTAGGACAGGTATTCAAGGAGACGGGTGGAGAGGCCCAAGCGATTGAGATAGCCGAGACAACCCACGCCGAAGGAATTGCCGGGCTATGGGAAGACCAAGCAGGAAACCTAAGCGTCTGCACGTCCAAGGGGCGATTGGGACGGATCGCAGAAGACCGCTTTATGGAGCGCAAGGAGCGGTTGCCCGGCGATTGCACCGTCGCGTTGCAGGACGGTGCGGATGCTCTCTGGATCGGCCTCAGTAGGAAAACATCGGCCCTATGCTATTGTAAAGATGGCCGTTTCCACACGCCTGATATGGCCGGCTTGGAAGCCATCGCGGATGTGAGTGCTTTGTGCGAGTATCAGGGCGTACTCTGGGTAGGGACAGAAAACTACGGCCTGTTCGCCTTGGATTACGCCTCTGGGGAGATCCGCCGGTTTACGGTGGATCAGGGGGCACTGTCCGTCAATGGCATTTTGGCACTGGTGAAAGACCCGCAGGGCGGCATGTGGATTGGGACTAGCGGCGGAGGCGTACTGAAATACGATGGCCAGACCTTCCAGTGCATCCGACTGGGGCCGGGCGCGTTGGAGAATATCGTCGAGGCCATCCTGCGCGATAGCCAAGGCCAGTTGTGGTTTGGGACGCGGGCCGGTCTCATTGCGTATCAGCCTGGGGAGACGCCGCCCCTCATCCGAATTCGCCAAGTCGTGGCCGGGCGAACTTGGGACGAACCCCAAGCCGTGTCCTGTCCGGAGAGCACCCCCGAGATTCAGTTCCACTTCCAAGGCATCAGTTTCAGGAGCGAGGCCGGGCAAATGCGTTACAGCCATCGGCTGGTCGGCTATGGCCCGGCCGAAGAGTGGAGCGCGTTCACGCTCGCCAATAGCGCGACGTACAACGGCGTGCCAGCCGGCCCGTTTCGCTTTGAGGTGCGGACCATGGACCGGGATGGCTTGGTGTCAGAAGTAGCCAGCGTAGATGTGCGGGTAGTCCCCGACGCCCAAAGCGCCCACATCCGGCTCCTAGAGCAAATGCTGCGGATCCCGGGTCGGGAATTTCTCAGCCAGAGTCCGGCCATGGCCCAGCTCTTGGAGCAGGTCGCCCGGATGGCCGAGACCGATATGACCGTGCTGGTGCTGGGCGAGACCGGCGTAGGCAAGGGAGTGCTGGCGCAGATCATCCACAGCCTGAGTCCGCGGCGAGAGCGCCCCTTTGTCGCCGTCAATTGCGGGGCTTTGCCCGACGGGTTAGTCGAAAGCGAATTGTTCGGCCACGAGAAGGGTGCCTTTACCAGCGCGGTGAACCGGCAGATTGGCTATTTTGAACGGGCGAATGGCGGCACTCTGTTCCTCGATGAAATCGGCGACTTGTCCATGGATGCTCAACGGGTGCTGCTCCAAGTCTTGGAGGAGGGCCACCTGACCCGCATCGGCGGCGAGAAGTCCATTCCGGTGGATGTGCGGGTGGTTGCAGCAACCAATCGCGATATGAAAAAGGCCATCCGGGAGGGGACGTTTCGGGACGATCTATTCTATCGCTTGGACGTGTTCACCGTGACGCTGCCGCCGCTGCGGGATCGCCGGGAGGACATCCCGGTCTTGGCGGCGCATTTTGCGAGCCGACATGCCCAAAACCTGCGGCAGCCGGTGCCGGTTCTGAGCGACGAGGTGATAGCGCACTTGCAAGGGTATTCTTGGCCGGGGAACGTGCGCGAGCTAGAGCATGTGATCCAGCGGGCGGTGGTGCTGTGCGAGGATGATGTCATTCAGGTGGCGGATGCGCCGCTTGAGCCGCTGGCCTC
>JAPOYQ010000735.1 GCA_026706505.1 Gemmatimonadota bacterium | reverse complement strand
CAAAAGCCGATCAAGACAAAGGCTTGTCGTACTAGCGGTTTCTCGCAAATACGGCCTCATCAATAGTAAAAACTCATCTGCACTAACCCACTCTTCGCCCCTCCGCCGTACTCGCTCCGCAAGACCGCTCCGCTCGGCCGCTCCCCATAAGGCCAGTACGCGCTGGCTACTAGCGTCAGCGCGTCGGAGAAAATCCACGTCACCACGCCCGTTAGCACCCCGGAGCCATCCATTGGCGAGAATAGCCAACCCAGCGTCCTCGGCACGGTGCCGGTGATTCCCTGCGATAGCTGCACGGCACCGGCGTGCCGCCCCAAAATCTGCGCGTCTCCTTGGATCAGGCGTTCCCAGTAAGGAGCCGTATATAGCTCGGCAATATCGCTGACGCCAAAGTCCGAGAAGTGGTATTCGCCCACGAGCAACAAGCCGCCTTGGGTGTCCCACGCGTACGAGCCGCCCCAAAGCGCCTTGAGCACCACCTCACCTCCTTCTGTGGCGGGCATCTTGAACGACGCTAGTTCGCCGTGCATCTCAGCGCCCCTGATCCGCATGGATGCGGTTGTGCCGACAAAGCGGTCGCCGCGGCGACGCCCCAGCAGCAATTCTCCATCGAACGCGCCACTGTGGCCGTAGAGTCGCCCCACAAAGGCCGATTCGTCAACCGACTCGCCGCAGGCTGCTACCGCGTCCAGCGAAAAGCGATCCGCAAGCGGCACGGAAACGCGCAGCGCATCGACGCCGCGCCGCCACTCGCGATCACTTTCTAAGGGATTAAACGGCGCGAAAATATCCACCGCGCCAAAGAGCACGCCGCGCCCCCACCCAATAGCTTGACGGCCGACTTGCAACTCGCCACGCCCCAAGCGCCAAGCGACAAACGCGCGGTCTAGCTCGTGCCGATAGGTCGCGTTGTCGCCCATAGCCAGAGCATCATCAAGCTGTCTGAGCCGATATGGTGCGCGGATCTCCGGCACCAATATCCCTGCGCCCCCGCCAGCGCCCGCACCTGTAGAAACCGCCCGCACCCGTTGTTCATAGGCCAAGCGCACGTACAGACCCGCCGCAGCTTGGCCTCGCAGCACCAGCCGCCCCCTCCCCAGCGCAGCGGCGCTCCAGCGCTTGGGGTACAGCAGCGGCGCGTCGGGTGCATGCGACGAGAGAGCGCTCCACTTCAGCGCAGCATCCAGCGCCCAGTAGCGGCTCCCGTCCGCACTCGACCACAGGCTGACGCCAAACGCGGGCTGCACCGCCAAAAGAACCGCTAGCGTCAGCCGCATGTATCCTTGCGCTCGTCGCTCAGCACCTCGCCATCGCGCAAGGTAACCACCCGCGAGGCATACGAAACCACCAAGGGGTCGTGCGTCGAAAAGACAAAGGTCATGCCCATCTCGTCGCGCAGCCGCCGCATCATCTCCAAGAGAGCCTGCGCATTGTCGCTGTCGAGGTTGGCCGTTGGCTCATCGGCGAGCACCAAGCCCGGACGCGAGGCCACGGCCCGCGCCACCGCCACCCGCTGCTGCTGGCCGCCCGACATCTGGCTGGGCCGCCGGTCGGCTAGCTCGCCTAGCCCCAACTCAGTTAGTGTCTCCTCGGCTCGCGCCCGCCGCTTTTTGGGGTCCATGCCCTGCAACTCTAGTACGAACTCTACGTTCTCTCGCGCCGTCAATACCGGCACCAGATTGTAGGCTTGGAACACAAAACCCAAGGATCGGAGCCGCAGTTCGGCCCGCTCACTGCGGCTTAGCACCCCCAAGTCGCGGTCAAAAAGCACAATGCGCCCGCTGGTGGGCACGTCGAGCGCGCCGATTAGGTTGAGCAGCGTCGTCTTGCCGCTGCCGCTTGGCCCGACAATGGCCATGAACTCCCCGCTACCGATTTCGAGATCTATGCCGCGCAGGGCCTCCACGGCAATATCGCCCGTCCGAAATACCTTTTTCACGCCTTGGGCCGCTACCAGAACTCCGTCCATATCACGCATCCCGCTGGCTCAGGGCCGCCGCTGGATCCAAGCGCGTGGCAGACCAAGCCGGATAAAGCGCGGCCAACAGCGTCGCACAAAGCCCCAAGCCGAAGGCGTAGGGCAGCATCCACAGCCCCATGTCCGCGTAGATTATCGGGTCGAAGAAAACGCCCATGACCGTCATCTCGTCGCCCATCGCCGCGGAAAAATCAATCCCCGCGGTCGCCGTATGCCAAACGAGCGGCAACGCGAGCAACAATCCCAAAAGCGCCCCGAGCGCACCCATGAACACGGCCTCGAAAAGCACCAAGCCCACGAGCTTGCGTTCTCCTAATCCCAACGCCATCAGCACGGCAAATTCGCGCCTCCTCTCCAGCATGGCCGTCAGTTGGGCGCTCGTCACGCCCAAAATCACCACCGCGGCCACAACCACAATAAAAAAGCTGGAAAAGGCCCGGTCAGCCGCCTCGTCGCCGCCCATTGCCGGCAGAACTTCGCGCCACGTGAGCACCTCGTCGCCCTTCACTCGCTGCGCCAGCTCGGCCGAGAGCGCAGCCACCTGTTGCGGGTCCGCGAAGGCTACCGACACCTCGGCCACGCCCTGCAGGCCCGTCAGCTTCTCGACATCGGCGAGCATAGCGTGGCAGATGGTCTCGTCAATCGTGCGGCTACCGGTAGATACAATCCCGACGATCCGCAACATTGCGTACTCCATTTCCCCGTCGGCGCGCGTCAGCGTCAACAACAAATCATCCCCCAACTCTACGTCCAAGCGCTCGACGAGGGCCTTGCCGACGACCACCGCGCCCTCGTCATCCGCTTGCAAGTAACGTCCTTCGTCGATGGAGCGCACCAATCTGTTGAACTGCGGCTCGGCGGCTGGATCCACGCCCAAAAGCTGGACGCCGGCCACCCGCGTGCCAAAGGCCAACAGGCCCTGCACTCGCACATGGGCGGCCACTACGGCTACGCCTTCAAGACCGCGCGCGGCTTCGAGCGCAGCCGCCGAGTCCTGCAAGCGCAACTCGTCGCGCCGACTTTGTTCCCAGCCCGCGGGCGCGATCCGCAGGTGGCCGTATCCGCTCTGGGAAATGGCCTGCACCCGCATGGTTTGGCCACCGCGCATAAAGGCCGTGGCAAACAGCGCAATCGCGCATCCCAGCCCCACCCCCAAGACAGACAGGCCCGTCCGGCGGCGACTGCGCCCCAGCGAGCGCAAGGCGTATTGGATCGACAGGTTTCCGCTCACGTCCGCATCGCCTCCACCGGCTCCAGCCGCGCCACGTGCAGCAGCGGCCAGACGCAGGCCGAGAGGGCCGTCACCAGCACGGCCGATACGCCGGCCAATACGTCGCTTGCGCGCACCTCGGGATAGACTCGCGAGGCTATCTGCACGCCTTGGAAGCCCATTTCAAAAGATTCCTCGCCGCCCAACTCGGCGAGGTCAAAACCCGGTCCAGCCGTCAATGCCGCAAAACACGCGCCCAACACAGTACCCAGCAACACTCCCAACGCACCCAACAGCACGGCCTCGGTCGCCACCATCCGAAAGAGCCGGCCCGGATTCGCGCCTAGTGCCAGCAACATCCCCAACTCGCGGCGGCGCTCAAACGTGGACATCATCATGGTATTGGCAATGCCGGCGATGGACGCCAAGCAGACGATCCCCAAAACCACGAGCGAATACACGTCCATCATTTTGATCATCCCGGCTAGCTGCGGTATAACCTCGTGCCAGAGTTTGATTTCCATCCCTTGTAGTGCGGGCTGCGCATGGAGCGAGTCTGCGGCCTGATCTATTTGCTCGGCCTCGTGCAGGCGGACGGCAATCTCGTGCGCTTCGTCATCCATTCTCAGGAGCGCCTGCGCGTCTTGCAGCCCGGCGACGATGCCAATGCTGTTGACGAGTTCGACCGGCGATTCGACGACCGCCGCCACCTCGTACAGCGCGCTGGCAATGGACCCGTCAATGTCTTGGCCCACCACGGCCAACTCAGCACCAGCCTCAATCCCGTGCTGCCCCGCCAAGCCCTTCCCCACCAACACTCGGCCGTCTCCCAAGAGGCTAGCCAACTCCTCGCTGCCCAACAGGCCGTTCGCAACCCCTTCTAGCGCCGGATCAGCGCCGACGACCATCCCTACAAAGCCTTCCTCTTCCAGCGCGGCCAACACCGGCGCGTAAATCCGCGGCACCGCCCGCTCCACTTGCGACTGCCCGCGAATCGCCGCCAGCATGGCCTCGACGTTGTCCAGCGTCTGATCGACGGCTCGCTCCTCGCGCCAGCCCGGCGCCACGATCTGCACGTGGCCCACCAACGGGCCAGTCACCGAATCGAAGTAGTGATCGGCATAGCCCCGCATGATCCCGGCCGTGGCCAAGAAGGCAAACTGCCCTAGTCCTATTGCCGCTATCGCCAGGACCGACCGCTTGCGGTTGCGGCCCAAGCCGCGCCAAGCCAGTCGGAGCGTGCTGTTTTCAGCCATCTAGCGCCTGCGCTCCAACTGCGCCAAGCTAAAGAGGCTCTCGTCCAACTCGACGTCGAATTCCACGTGTAAATAGGTCAGCACCGTGCGCCGACCCTCCTCGCGCTCGGGCGAGATCACAATCCGGGTGGGGATCAGCCGGCCCCCCATCTTTTTGATTTCGTCGAGCTGCATCGTGCGCGAGAGCCGTCCCTTGCGGTCGTAGTATCGCACGAGTACGGGCAACTGTTCTGTGCGCGTGCTGTCCGTCGCCAGCATTGGCGGCGCAAAGACGACTTCCACCCGCTCCCACAAACCCGGCACCCCGGGCTTGGCCTCGGAATTCACCTGCCAGCCGGGCGGCTCCTCGCTCGGGCCAACCCCTGTAATCTCGTAGTCGTGGGCGTAGGACGATTCGCGCACCAAGTCGTCGTTGGTCAGGTCACTGCCCATCCACGCGCCCATCATCAGCGCGGGAGGCACGCGGATCGTGCGCGAGATTTTAGGCAGGTAGTTCCACAGATTGTTGCCGACCCGGAGCGTGGCCGTGCCGGCGTCGCGGGCGGGCGCGTCAATGACGACTAGCGCCTTGTCCTCGCCCTGGCTCCAAGAGCGCATCTGCATCGTCCGCACCTTTTTCGGGCGCTCGATCTTAATCTCAATCCGCGCCGCCGTGCCCCCCGTAGAGCGGTACATCTCGTCGAACTGTTCCAATAGGGCTTGCGCCACAGGCACGGTGTCTTGCGCCGCACTTGGAGCCACGCAAAGCACCTGCAGCACTAGCAAAAGACCGAGATTTGTTTTTTTCCAGTTAGACACACAAAACTCCTCAGATCACGCCAGTTCAATGCGCTTTATCACGCGTTGCAAAACCCACTCACCAACGATCGTATCCTTTTGCGCGCGATACATGGTCTGAACAGGCGGAATCAACGCATCCCAATCGGGTTCAAAAGGGCCGTAACAAACCGGGTTATCCAGCGCAGCTTGCAGAGCGGGGATCAACGCCTTCATCTGCGCCAGGATCTCTCGGCTGTAAAAAGACAAATTTGCACCCGCTCGAAACCGCGCCCAGAGCAGATTGCTTTGCAACGCGCATTCCAATGCGAGCATCGCGCCTTCTGTGCGGTTGTTTTGGCAAAGCAAGTCAGCCGCCGCAAGACTCACACTGATCGATTCATCCCGAACAAGTGGAGCGATCCTTTGCAGAACTGTATCCTCCACCTCGTACGACATCAACCCGGTAATCGCCCAGTAACGCACAGCACTATCGGGATCATCAAGTCGGTCCATTAACCCAACTCTGCCCGCTTCACCTAATCGCGGAAAATCGGCCGTCTCCAGAATGTGCGCATAGTTTTCGCAATGTGTCCCCACTTCGTAATTCACTCCGTCGTACTCAGTCGCTCGCACGATCATCTCAGTTTCATCAATCAGCCCCAGATCTCGCGTCTCAATCATCCACTCAAACAACTGCGCTCGCATCTGATCTTTGAGATCGCTGTATGCAGGATCGTCAGCCAGATTGGCGATCTCTTCCGGGTCATGCTCAACATCGTACAGTTCTTCAAATGGCTTCTTTGCCTGCCAGATCAAATATTCAGAATACGCCTCGGGAATCGGCAGCAAAAACACCCCATCGGGATCGTGCACCTTCTGCTCTCCGGGCAAACACGACGTATCCCAGAAGTCGTGCTCAGGTGTTCCCTTTTCGGGTGGCGTCGCAAAGAAACCACCATCTGGCCAAAACGAAGCATAGGGGCGATGAGGCAAAAAGTTGCGGATATAGCGGTGTTTCTCACTCCGAATCGTGC
>JAPOYQ010000463.1:5012-6241 GCA_026706505.1 Gemmatimonadota bacterium | reverse complement strand
CTGCCTCTGAAAAGAGGCATCTCGGATTGGGTGTCGATGTGCGGCTGTATAGTAAAATTGCGGCTTAACGAGTTCGCCGTACCTATGTGGATTGGCACGTCGAACCCGACCCACATGATCCGGTTCCTAAAGTACGGCTTAACGAGCGAGCGCTTCTCGTTAGGGCCGCGCGCTTCTCGATCTTCATCCTGGATCATCTCTAGCGGAACTTGGACTAGGGGGTAGGGCAGCTTTTCGTACTCGACCCATTGTTTGCGCAGAATGGTCATCATACATATAGACACCCAGTAGAATGACAAGATGAACAGGCACCAGTAGAAGAGCGGCTCGACCCAAGCGTCCCAAGGCAGGGCCATGCCTTGGGGCAAGCCCTCGTAGAAATAAGTGATGGCCTCTGTATCTTGCGGGACGATCCACTTAGGCACGTGCGGATGGATCAATTCCTGCCACTTATTTTCAGGGGTGGCGTAGTAATAGAGTCCTGCGATGATAGGCAGCAGATTTTCGGTGAAACCGATTGTGCGCACGGAGGTGGCTAGCATCGCCATGATGTAAACCACCGCCAACTCGGAACGGCTCAGGGCAAATCTAGGGCCTAGCAGGGCCAAGGATGTATTTATTAGGAAGACGAAGACGAAGAATACAAAAAGGGCGGCCGGTGTGCTGAAATTGTGGGCCATGACCGTGCCCTTGATGATCATATTGGTATAAGGTACGGCCGCGCCGATGAACAGCGACCAAAAGGCACCAATTGACACGGCCCGCAAGGTGATACCCGGTGTCTTCTCGTCGGGCTGAGCCAAGCCGCGCCGGGCCTCTAAGTGGTCCTGGAATATTGGAGGGATCCCTTTTTTCATATTCAAGTTGCGATCCAACTCCAGAGGGGCGGTTAGTCAGTACGTCGAGACTGCATTCTTTATGGAGAGTGGTCGCTTGCTGAGGGAACTTGGTAGGCGGTGTATTTGAGGTTTTTGCCCCGGGCCTTTTCCACTGGATAGCGCTGAGCCGAAATGGCCAATTTCTCCTCCAGCATTTGCGCGGCGTCCAAGCCAAAGCGGTCGCACATAAGCAGGACAAAGTACAGCGCGTCGGCCAACTCGTGGCCGATAGCCCGGCGGAAGGATTCGTCTTCTAAGCGAGTGGCGATTTCTTGGTCGGAGCGGAAGCGGAAGAGCTCCAAGACTTCGGCCGCTTCAGTCGAAAGACCAATGGCCAAGTCCTTGGGAGTG
>JAPOYQ010000463.1:0-5002 GCA_026706505.1 Gemmatimonadota bacterium | reverse complement strand
TTGCGCCCAGTCGCGCTCTTCTACAAAGCGGCGAATTTCGGCGGTAAGCTGGGCCAGCGTGGCTTCGCTCATAAGTCCGAGTCCCGCACTAGCCGAACCCCGATGTGGCTAAAGCGCAAATCAGGCGCGTTCCAGCAGCGCTGAGCCGAGCGGGAAAGCGAAGCCGCGTCTTTAAAGCTGCCACCGCGAAATACCCGCGCCGTGCCCTCGGTCGGCCCTCGGGGATCGGTCTGCGGCCCCTCCGGATACGCACCCAGCCAGTCGCCTACCCACTCCCATACATTGCCGTGCATATCGTACAGCCCCCAAGGATTGGGTATTTTTAACCCCACTGGCTGAGCGGCCATCCGCCCAGTGAAGGCAATATTGTCCGTCCACCAAGCGTGAAGGTCCAAGTCCTTTTCGACATCTCCAAAAGACCACGGCGTCTTCGTGCCTGCCCTCCCAGCGTACTCCCACTCGGCTTCGGTAGGTAGCCGGTACACCTGGCCACCGGCTGTGGCATTGAGGCTGGCTATGAATTCTTGCGCATCTTCCCAAGAGATGTATACAGCCGGGCGGTCGGGCCCCTCTTCCACCTCACCGGCGTGGCGGCTCCACGGCCGCTCCCCGGTCACAGCCGTCCACTGGAGTTGGGTGATTTCGCACTGACTTAGGTAAAAACCCTGGGTCAGGCGAACCTCGAACTGAGGACCTTCGTCGTCGTTGCGTCCCGGCTCGTCTAGCGGCGAACCCATGGTGAAAACGCCCGGCTCGACCCACACCATATCCAGCGGCACGCCCGGGGCCAACTCTACAGTAATCGGCGGCTGTGAGCGGGAAGCCTCTGGCTCGACAACAAGGGTAAGACCGAGGGGAACAGACTGCCCCGGTGATAGGTCCAGCTTGGCCGATCCGCTGGCCACCAAGGCTCCGGTCGCATCGTAGCCAGTCACCGTAAATAGTCTGGCGGCACCCGCCGGAATCTCGGAGACGGTCCCGACGATCCGATCCCCATCCACGGCCAATGGCTGGCGCATGGCTGGCATATCAGCCGCAGTGATCACTACCTCGACCTGGACGAGCCTAGCGGCCACTTCAGCATCCACCTTAGCGGTCAGCAGCACGACTGCGCCGGTCTCCTCAGCTCCTGTGGGGGCCGTGCGGCGATCTCCACAAGCCAGCAGCCCTAAGAGGGGGGCCAGCAGCAGGCTGGAGCCTATTTTCAAGCGGGTGCGCATAGTTATATTGTAATGCACAAGGTTCGCCTGCCGCAATACGCCCAACGCTCAATCCTCCCATGTACCCATCCGCAGCTTCCTCCCAACCAGAACGCCGCACTTGGCTCGTGCCGGCCCTTCTGCTGGTAGGGCTGACCGCCGGAGCCTATATACCGGCGATGAACGGAGGTTTTATCTGGGACGACGACGACTACGTGCAGGACAACCTGACCTTGCGCTCCCTAGAAGGGCTTGGGCAGATCTGGTTCCAGCCGGGAGCTACGCGCCAATACTACCCGCTGGTCCATACGACCTATTGGCTCGAATACCGTCTTTGGGGCTTGGACCCGACCGGCTACCACGTGGTCAATGTAATCCTGCACGCCCTAAGTGCCGTTTTGGTTTGGCGACTGCTAATCCGACTACAAGTACCCAGCGCTTGGGCTGCTGCCGCCCTGTTTGCCCTGCATCCAGTGCACGTCGAGTCGGTGGCGTGGATTACCGAGCGCAAGAATGCATTGTCCGGCGCATTCTATCTGAGTGCGGCATGGGCCTATCTGCGCTACGAAGAAGCGCGCAGCCCTCGCTTGTACTGGGCTGCTTTGTTCCTTTTTGCCGCAGCCCTGCTCAGCAAGACCGTCACTTGCACCTTGCCGGCCGCCCTTTTGTTGGTACTGTGGTGGAAAGGCCAAACGCCTATGCGGCGCACAGCAGTAGCCCTCGTGCCTTTTTTTACCCTAGGGGCGGCCATGAGCGGAGTGACGGTGTGGATGGAAAAGCACAGCGTCGGCGCTTGGGGGCCTGAGTGGGACTTGTCGCTGGTGGAGCGCGGCCTGATCGCCGGGCGGGCACTGTGGTTTTACGCGGCGAAACTCCTCGTGCCGCTCAACCTTGCGTTTATCTATCCCCGCTGGGAAATCGATGCGACCGCGGTCTGGCAATATCTCTATCCGGCCGGAGCCTTGGGCGTGGTGGCCCTGCTGTGGGCCTTTCGGGCGCGCTTGGGGCGGGGGCCGTTGACCGGGATGTTGTTTTTTGCCGGCACCCTAACGCCGGCACTGGGCTTTTTCAACTTCTACCCCATGCTCTACTCCTTCGTCGCCGACCACTTCCAATACTTGGCCAGTCTGGGGCTTTTAGCGCTGGCCGCCGCCGGTGGACACCGCGCGTGGACGCGCCTGAGTCAGCCGGCGGCCGGACCAGTCGCGCTGGCGTTGGTCTTGGCCGTCTGCGGTCTACTCACTTGGCGGCAAGGGCAGGTCTATGCCGATCTGGAGACCTTGTGGCGCGATACCCTGCAAAAAAACGCCGGCGCTTGGATCGCTCACAACAATCTGGCCAATATCCTCAAAGTGCGCGGCCAGCTCGACCAAGCCATCGGCCATTACCGGCAAGCTCTATTGCTAAAGCCCGGGAGTTCCCAAATTCACCTCAACCTCGCCGACGCCCACCAAGCGCGGGGCGAGTCCGCCGCTGCACTGCGCCACTATCGCCACGCCTTAAAAGCCGAGCCGGACCGCGTCGAAGCCTACCTCAAGTTGGGCAACGCCCTCCTCGGCCAAAACGCGGTCGCCGAGGCCATCGAACACTACCGACAAGCACTCCGACTGGCCCCCAATCTCGCCTTGGCCCACAGCAATCTGGGCGCTGCCTTGGTGATCCAACGACAAGACGCAGAGGCCATCGAACACTACCGCCGTGCCCTCCAAATCAAACCCGACTTTGCCGAGGCGCACAACAATTTGGGGCGGCTCTTAGCCCTCCGGGGTCAGTTCGCCGAAGCCATCGAACACTACCGCCGCGCCCTCCAAATCAAACCCACCTATCGCCAAGCCCGTTCCAATCTCGCCTCGGCCCTGCAAGCGGTGGGGGCCGACCCTAGATCGGAGCCTTGAGAATCGGGCCATCGGGCTGGAGTTAATCGCTTGCAACCAAAGGTACCACCGGACTATCTGACCTACCTAGCGCGGCGCAGTGGCCCTAGGTCCCACCACAACCTCCGGGCAGCCGTCACCTGGAGGGGCATCCTAGTGGGGTCCTTGCTCTGTGCGCTCATCGCCGTGGGCGCTCCCTACGCCCGACAGATCATCAAAGGGACGGCCCTCGCCCTGACATCCGCCACTCCAGTGGCCTTTTTCCTGCTCTTCGTCTTGCTGTTGACCCTGCATCTGCTCTTGGGCCGTTGCCGCCGCGAGTGGGCTTTTACCCGCGGCGAACTGATCACCATTTTCACGATGATGACCGTGGCCGCGGCCATACCCACCAAAGGCGTGGTTAGTATGCTGCTGCCCATCATCACGGGCTTCTTGTACTACGCCTCGCCCGAAAACCAATGGGCCACGCAGGTTCACCCTTTGCTACCTCGGTGGATCTTGGTCGACGATGTCCAAGCCGTCACCGACTTCTACGAAGGCGGTGCAACCATCCCGTGGGCACACTGGCTGCCGCCGCTGGCAGCGTGGTTTGCCTTCTACGTGGCTTTGTACCTGACGCTCCTCTGCATCAGCGCGATTCTGCGCCGCCAATGGGTCGATTACGAGCGCTTGGCCTATCCTCTCGCCCAAGTACCACTGGCTATGATTGACGAGGGGACAGAAGACCGCCTACTCAAACCATTTTTCAGGAACTGGGTCATGTGGATAGGTTTTTCTATCCCCTTCTTGCTCACCAGTTTGGGGGCATTGCATCACTACTTCCCCCAAGTGGCCATCCCAGGACTCTCGACGGCGGTGCAGCCTATCGACGGCGGCCGCAGTCTCCAGTTAAACATCAATTTTCTCATGCTAGGCTTGGCTTATTTCATCAATCTCAGCATCGGCCTCAGCCTGTGGTTGTTCTATCTAATCGCCTATTTCCAAGACGCGGTCTTCGGCGTTATGGGCATTCACAGCCAAGCCGATTTGGGCCACTGGAGCGTTCCGATCAGAGGGCACTTTATGATCGGAGCCATCGCGGTCTTGTTAGGTGCGGTCTTGTGGAACGCTCGGCACCATCTCAAAGCCGTCCTGCAGCGCGCTTGGGATGGAACTGACACGGTGGATGACCAAGGCGAGATCATGTCCTTCCGGGCCGCGGTAGTCGGCACTGTGGTCGGCTTGGCGAGCTTGTGGTTCTGGCTGTGGCAAACCGGCCTGCCCGGATGGATCGCCCTGCTCGTCTTAGCGGTTGGTCTGACCATTTTTGTCGTCTTAGCCCGCATCATCGCCGAGACCGGCCTACCGATTGTCAAACCGGCCATGATCCCGGCAGGTTTTACCTTGTCTGGCGTGGGGTCTTCAGCGCTGGGACCCCAAGGGACGGTAGCTTTGGGCTATACCATGGTGTGGTGTGGCGACCTGCTGGTCTTTATGATGGCTCCTTTGGCCAATAGCCTGCGCTTGGTCAATGAGTTAAAAAGCGGCCAGCGCCGCCTCTTTTGGGCTTTGGCCGCCGCCATGCTCCTCACTTGGGTGCTGTCCATGTGGTACACCCTGCATCTGGCCTACCGCCACGGAGCCATCAACCTGTACCTTTCGACGCACTACGCCACCGAGCCTTCGCGCTTGGCGGCCCGGCACCTCCTCGACCCCACTGAGCCAAGCCTAGCGGGCTGGCTGTGGACTGGCGGTGGAGGCGCGATTATGGCGGGCTTGTTGGCGGCCCGGCGCTACCTGCTGTGGTGGCCTCTGCACCCCCTTGGTTTTGTCGTCGGCTTCGGCCGCGTGATGGAGCGGATCTGGTTTGCGGTATTCTTGGCTTGGCTGAGCAAAAAGTGCCTGCTGCGTTTTGGTGGCGCTGCCGCGTACCGCAGAATGCAGCCCTTT
>JAPOYQ010000514.1 GCA_026706505.1 Gemmatimonadota bacterium | reverse complement strand
ATAGAGCAGTCTGTGCCATGCTTGCACAAACCAGCAGTCTAATTGAAGGCGATGACGCAACACGCATTGAGACGATATGGAACAAGGTTTTCCGAGCGTTCACCTACATGGGGACACGGGGTGCCACCTCAAATATCGTCAGTGCTATTGATATCGCGTTGTGGGATATTCGCGGTAAGCAGTTGGGATTACCAATCTATGAACTGGTTGGCGGGGGACCCGTTCGGGACTCGATATCTCTTTACACACATCCAGGGGGTGAGAAAGATCCAGAGAGCACGGCAGCGCATTGCAAAGCGATTGCAGAAACAGGTCATACCGCGTTGAAAACCGATCCGTTCCCTCACCATCCAGAAGAAGCCAACGGCTATTTGAGTGGGCAGATGGATGCCGCAGGAGAGGAACAGGGCGCAAATGTGATCGCTGCAATTCGAGAGGCGGTCGGACCTGACATTCAAATTCTCATCGACTGTCACGGTCGGTTTGATGTAGCAACAGCGATTCGGCTCGCGAAAAGGTTGGAACCTTACAACATCGGATGGTTTGAAGAGCCGGTCCCCGTTGAAAGCTACCACGCATTGAAGCAGGTCAGACAGAACGTCAGCGTGCCAATCTGTGTTGGTGAGCGGCTCCAGACCCGCTATGAGTTCGTGCCAGTCCTTGAAAATGAACTCGCGGACTATATCATGCCAGATGTGACGTGGGCGGGTGGTATTTCAGAGTTGAAGAAGATTGCGACGCAGGCGGAGGCGTACTACGTGCCGATCTCGCCACACGATGCAAGCGGTCCCATCAATGTGCTGGCTGGGGCGCATACGATGATGACAGTCCCGAATTTCTACAAATTAGAGACCAGTCGCGCCAAGCTCAACGCTTATGATGTGCTGATCGACCATCCGTTGGATGTCAGAGACGGCTGCCTACACCTGTCCAACCGTCCCGGCTTGGGAATTGAGATGAACGTCGATTATCTGCGCAAAGCAATCGCGCCATTCTCAGGCTGAAGTGTGAACACTTTGTAGGATTCGATACCGGCGTCTGATCGGGCTGGCGTACTGACGCCCGTTTCACCGCATCCGCGACTCCGCAGACCACATATCCAGATTTCGCCCGATCGCCTCTTTGACCGGTTCGGTCAGCCGCTCCAGTTCGGCCATTGTCGCCGCGTCCAAATCCAGTGCCAGCGCCGGCAGGTTGCGCGCGAGTTCATCCAGATTCCGCGCCCCTACCAAGAGCGATGTCACCCCCCGCTGCTTGAGCACCCACGCCAGCGCCACGCTCGCCAGCGGCGCGCCGACCCGTTTGCTGACATCGCGAATCCCCGCGATGGCGTGAAACACGGCCTCTTCACAGCCAGGCTCGCCGTGTTTGGCCAGTGGCCGACTGCCCGCATACCACCGGGTCCGCGCCAGCCCGTCCGGTACCTCGTCCGCGACCGCGTATCTTCCCGTCAGCAGCCCTTGCGCTAGCGGCGCGTAACAGATCAGCCCTATATCCCGCTCGCGGCAACGCGCCAGAACCTCGAATTCGATCGCTCGCCACAGCAAACTATAGGGCAACTGATTCGCCGCTGGCCGCCCCACCGCGACCAGATCGGCCAGATCGTTGCTGGCGAAGTTCGCCACCCCTAGGGAGCGCACCTTTCCGGCGGCCAACAGATCCTCTAGTGCGCGCCAAGATGTCTCGATCGGAATATCGTGGTTGGGCCAGTGGATCTGGTAGAAATCGATGTAGTCAGTCTGCAAATTCTTCAAGCTTTGCTCGCAGGCGACCGCGATGCCTTCCGGGGCCAGGTGATTAGGGCTCACCTTGCTCGCGATGATTGCCTGCTGGCGCCGACCGGCCAGACCGCGTCCGAGTACGCGTTCGGAGTGACCCTCCTCATAGCCCTCCGCCGTGTCGAAGAAGTTGATCCCCGCGTCGAGCGCTGCGTGCACCGTCGCAATCGACTGACCCTCATCCTGCTCACCCCAGACCGTCCCACCGGCGAAAGGCCAACAGCCGAGTGCCATTACTGATACTTCGATATCTGTAGTGCCCAATTTTCGATATTCCACGTTACAAGCCTCTGGACTTCAGATAGTTACCACAACGCATTTGCGGGATATGGTAAATTTTTCAATCGGCAGCTACAACCTTTTGGAGCATGTCTTTGTATCGCGCGAATAGTCCGTGTGGACTCAGCCTGCGACGCATATTAAATTCCCCGCCATGACAACCTCCCAAACTTGGACTCCTTTCGAAGCTTCCATCGAGCAAATTCTCGACCAGTACCCCGAGCCGCTGATGGCCTTAGCGCGCGGCGAGGTGCCGGCCTTTGTGCTGCGCCAGCACTACAACCCCGCCCATTGCCGGGCGCTGATGCGGCGCTTCTACGAGCGCAGCCTGCTCTACGACCCCCACGAGGTCGGCGACGGCCAAGCGCGTCGCGTCGATATTGGCACTAGTTTTGGCCACCACCGCAACGACCGCGAAAAGTTCCACGCCCACTCCTCGGAGACGCTGGCGTTGTTCGAGACCCTCTTCAACGGCTATGACGATCCGGTCCGCACTATGTACGACGCTCTTTCCCAGCTCGCGCCCGGCAAGGAGGTCAAGACCGCGCGCGAGCCGGACGGCCGCCTCTACGGCCCGGCCATCTTCCGCGTCTATCACCGGGAAACCGGCCACGGCCCGCACTACGACTCCGTCGCCAAACGCACGAAGGCTTTCGAATACCAAATTTCGCGCTTCAAACACCAGTTCGCTGGGGTGCTTTGCTTCCAGAATAGCACCAAGGAAGGCGGCACGGGTGAGCCGTACCTGTACAATTGTCCCTTTCGCCCCGAGTTGACAGAGCATCTGGGACGCGAGGAATTCGCTGCCTACGTCGCCCGCGAGGGCATCGAGCGCGTCCAGGTCCAACTCGAACCCGGTGACCTCTACTTCTTCTTTACCGAAAACATCCACGAGGTGCCCGCTGTCGTCGGCGACCAGCCCCGGGCGGTGCTGGCCATCTTCTTTGCCATGTCCCCGGACGACGACGAGATCTACGTCTGGTCTTGATCGGCTCTACGCCTGAGAAGTGATCTGCTTCACCGCACCTTTAGGCGTGACAAATCCCTGGCGGCCCTCGTCTATAAAGTCCTATACTATCGCTATACTCCATCCACGAGGAGATACGCCATGACGGGTTCCTTGCTCCTTGCCCTCGCGCTGTTCGCTTCGCCGTTGCTGGCCGATTCCACCGGCGAGTGGCGCTCGTACGGCGCGACCGCGGCCAGCACCAAATACGCCCCGTTTGACCAAATCGACGCCACCAATTTCGCCCAGCTAGAAATCGCTTGGACTTGGGCCTCGGCCGATCAACCCATTCTCGACGCCCATCCAGAAATCTGGACCATGGTCTTTGAGGGCACGCCGCTCCAAGTCGGCGACAGACTCTACGTCAGCACCTCGCTCAACCTAGTTGTCGCCCTCGACGCTACGAGTGGTAAAACAATCTGGACCTACGACCCAGGCACCTGGAGGTCGGGTACGCCAGCCAACGTCGGCCTAGTCCACCGCGGTGTCTCCTATTGGGAGGACGGCGACGACCGTCGCATTATCTTTGGCACCGGCGACGCCTATCTCATCGCTCTCAACGCCGATACCGGCCAACCCATCCAGAGCTTTGGCAACGGTGGTCGCGTCGATTTGACCAAGGGCCTGCGCCGGCCAATCGAACGCGAACTCTACGCGGTCACTTCGCCGCCGGTCATCTGCGGCGACATCGCCGTCGTCGGCGCGGTGGTCCTCGACGCCTTTGCCGTTGGTCGTCCGCCCGACGAGACCATGCCCCCAGGCGATGTGCGCGGTTTCGACGTGCGCACTGGTACCCAAGAGTGGGTCTTTGAAACCATCCCCCAGGAGGGTGCCTTCGGCAACAAAACTTGGGAAGACGACTCGTGGAAAAACACCGGCAACACCAACGTCTGGACCCTGATGAGCGCCGACCCCGAGCTGGGCTACGTCTATTTGCCGGTGAGCACGCCGACCAATGATTACTATGGCGGTCACCGTCCCGGAGATAACCTCTTCGCCGAAAGCCTCGTCTGCCTGAATGCCGCTACGGGCGAGCGCGTCTGGCACTTTCAGATCGCCCACCACGGGATGTGGGACTACGATCTGCCGGCGGCACCTAACCTCGTCGATATCAAAGTCGGAGACCGGGAAATCAAGGCTGTGGCCCAAGTTACCAAACAAGGCTTCTGCTTTGTCTTCGACCGCCAAACGGGTGAGCCAATCTGGCCCATCGAGGAAAAACCCGTACCGCAATCCGACATTCCCGGCGAAAAGTCCTCGCCCACCCAACCCATTCCCAGCAAGCCGGTCGCCTTCGAGCGCCAGGGCCTGACAGAGGACGACCTGATCAACTTTACCCCAACTCTGCACCAGATGGCCAAGACCATCGCCGACGACTACAGCTACGGCCCGCTCTACGTAGCGCAGACCATGGAGAGCATGGACAAGAAGGGGACGATCCTCGTTCCCGGCATTATCGGCGGAGCTAGCTGGGCCGGTGCCGCCGTCAATCCCCACAAAGGCATAATCTACATTCCCTCTTATACGTTCCCGGCCGTGCTGACCCTGACCAAGGCCACCGACCCCAACGCCCCCTTCCGCTATACCGGCGGGGTAGAATTCGGTCCCGACGGCCCGCGCGGCCTGCCCTTGCTCAAGCCGCCCTACGGCCGGATCACCGCCATTGATCTCAACACGGGCGAACACCGCTGGCAGGTCCCCGTGGGCGAGGGGCCGCGCGACCACCCCAGCCTTGCCCATCTCGACTTGCCGCCTTTGGGCTGGGCACAGCGCAACTTCCCCATCGTCACCGAGAGCTTGCTCTTCGCCGCGACGCAGGCGCAGTGGGACGTGGTCAACAACTCGCCCCGAGGCAACGCCGTCGAGGTCAAAATCAACCCCAATGCGCCCTATCTTTGGGCCTTCGACCCGGACGACGGCGCGCTGATGGGCAAAGTCGGGCTGCCGCGCAACGCCTCGGGCCAGCCCATCACCTATATGGCTGGCGGCAAGCAATACATCGCTATCCCCACCGGTGGGGCCGACCAGCCGGCCGAATTGGTGGCGCTGAGTCTGCCTTGATAACGGAAGGACCGTGCGCATGAATTTTCGCTTCCGTCTCAACGGATTCGCCGTCATGTCCCAGGTATTCATTTGGTAAGTACCGGCCATCTCCGTCGCCGCTTTAGTACCCACTGTCCATTTCGATGAACTTTTTCCGCGGCTTCTCGCTCAACGCAACCTGCTCCTTTCTGGTCTTTTCTTTAGGCTTTGTGAACTCGGTCCTGCTGGCCGATCAGCTAGGACCAGAGCACTATGGCACCCTACGGCTATGGACTGCGCTCGTTATGCTGGGCGTCCTGTTCTTCGGGGAGTGGCTCAGCAAGGGGAATATTTACGTCGTAGGCCGCGAGCGAGAGCGAGAGGCCGCGATCAATCACACCTTGTTGTATTGCCTCGTCTTGGGTGCCCTGCTGCTGCTGACGGCCCCTTTTAGCCTAGCACTCGCAAAGGTCTTCGTGCCCAGTATTACCTTGGTCCAGTGGGTCTTGGGCATTTGCGTGATTGCATTCACCGTGCTGCAGAGGGCGGGTTTATCCGTCTTTTTAGGCGAAGATCGGCTCAAGCCCTATGCACTGCTGCCCGTAGTCTTCATCGCCATCTATCTCGGCGGCAATCTAGTTCTTTCCCAGCTAGGGTATCTCGAGTTGGAACGGGTGATGGAGGTGTGGGTAGGAGCAGTAGGAATAACGGGCTTGGCGATTTTTGCCCTATTCTTGTACCGGGGATTCCGCTTTCGGTGGGGAGGGCGACGCGCGCTCGGGCAAATGCTTCGCATTGGTTCGCGTGGCGAGATCTGCTTGGTGCTCATGTTTTTGCTGCTTAAGAGCGACCTTTTTTTGATAGAGCGCTTTTTGGGCGAGAAGGAGGTGGGCGTGTACGGGGTGGCGACGAACTTTACGGACATGGTGCAGCGCGTCGCCAACATTGCCTCGGTCATCCTGCTCGCCAAAATAGTGCGCGGGCAAGACGACACGCGGCTCTCCTTGGGCGTGGGCCAAGGCATCTTTGTCTTTTCCCTGCTTTCGGCGGTCGTCTTGATCTTCGGCGGACGCCTACTGCTGAGCGTTTTCTTTCCCTTGTATCCAGATGCCTACGAGCCCCTTATTTGGCTGTTGCCCGGCATGTTGTTCTTGGGTTTCGGGGCCGTGTTCAACG
>JAPOYQ010000416.1:2198-6268 GCA_026706505.1 Gemmatimonadota bacterium | reverse complement strand
CCGCGATCTACCCCTGGACTATCACTCTTTCCCCGCACGCCGCGGTTCCGATTTTCAACTTAAGCAAGGCCCTGTACAAACAGGCACGGTATGAGGAGGCTCTTGAGGCATCCCGCGTCGCGGTAGCAAAACGCCCGGATTTTTCTAGGGCCTATACCGGTCTCGGTGAGGCTCTCAATGCGCTGGGACGCTCCAAGGAGGCAGAAACACATCTACGCCGCGCCATCGCGCTCAACCCGCAGGCATGGGATGCTCATTTCAACTTAGGTGCTATCCTGTACAAACAGGCACGGTATGAGGAGGCTCTTGAGGCATCCCGCATCGCGGTAGCAAAACGCCCAAACCACGCTTCGGCACATCACAATCTCGGCATGATTTTCAATGCGCTGGGACGCTTCGAGGAGGCGGAGAAACACCTGCGTCGCGCCATCACGCTCGACCACACAAAGGCCCTCTATGCTCTGGCCAAGCTACAGATTGAGCAACAGCGCTACGATGAGTCGCTAGAACTCTTGCAGCACCTCATCGGCATCGAGCCTGGCCATGCAAAGGGCCTAAATGCCATAGGCACCGTCCTCTTCTACTTGGGCCGACGCGACGAGGCACTGCAACACTTCGACCAAGCGCTCTCCCTCGATCCGACCTTGGAAAGCGTGCGTGACAACCGCGAGGCTGTGCTGAAGGCGATGAAAGGAAATATCGAGTGATAGGACGGTCGCCAGCTACTTCTCAGGGAATGCCCAACTCCCGCCGGTACACCTCGTCTGCGTCGGCTTGCAACTGCCAGTAAGGCACTCGGATCGTCTGCATCAATTCGCCGCGTCCCCCATCGCTGTCTTCCCAGCGCAGAATCCGATGCGGATAGGCATTTTCCGTCCACAACGTTCGCTGCCGCTGGCCGATGTGCAGGTCCCATCGCACGCTGGCTAGCGTGCCGGTTGCTGTCTCAATCTGCTCCTCGGCGGCCTTGTGGATCTGCCCGGCCACGGTCGCATGGGGCTGATGCGCCTGCCGAAGCTGCCAAAAGCTCGGCAGTATATCCAACTCTCGCATTTCGCCTAGGTCCATAAACGGCCCTTGCAGTTCCCTGATGCGGATTAGCAGATGATCCTCGCTCGCGAAGTGTTCGGGCTGCTTTAGCTGATAGGCACCCCGGCCCTCGCTGGCGAAATAGCTGCTGATGTGCCCGTCAATCTGCCCGCCGCTGAACAGGGCCTCGTCAAAGACCTGCCCGCACCACTCTTGTGCGCTGAACGAAATGCGCCGCAGCTCAAAGGGATGCCGCTCGCCCACCACTTGGCTGAAAACCGAAGTCATCACCGAATAGTCGTATATCCCGGTCGTAAAGTTGAGAATGTGGTTGAGCTTGAGCGCGTAGAATTGGTCGGCCTCTGGCGTCGGCGAATCGACCTTGATAAAGGTCTGCCGGTGCAGGCTCTCGGTCACGAAGATCATCACTCCGTACCCCTGCCGCAGCTCGCCGTAGCGCGGCTGAACCACCTCGTAGCTAGAGATCTCGGCCTTCCCGTCGGCCCAATGCGCGTAAAAATCCACCGCACCTACTTGGGCCGCGCCGAGCAACATTGCCCCTATAATCCATTTTGTCATGGCTGCCTCTCTTTCTCGTGGATCAAAATTAATATGAAAAATACATTGACGTATCGCTCGCTGATTGACTATATTTACAGAAGTTTGGCATACAGAACAGCCCATTGATGGCTTAAACAATTATTTAGTCAATCTAATTTTCGCCCAATCTAGCCGGAGCTATCGCGTGAAATTTCGCAAAACGCCCTGCACATCAGCTTCTCCCACCCCACTCGACTTGTCGCAGTTGCCTCGACATAGCGAAGCCGTCGTCGCCGAAGTCTCTGCCCCAGCGCGCTTGGCCGCTCGCCTGCGCGAATTGGGCTTTTTGCCCGGTGAACACTTGCGCGTGTTGCGCTCTGGGACCGCGCTCATCGTCCAGATAGGACAGACCCGCCTCGCGCTTCGGCGCAGGGATGCTGCCGCCATCCGCCTAGTCCCCTAGTTTTTTCTCCTCAGCAGGTCCTGTGTGCGGACCCTCGCACTTATTGGCAATCCCAACACGGGCAAGACCACGCTTTTTAATGCCCTGACCGGCCTTACACAGCGCGCCGGTAACTACCCGGGCGTCACCGTAGAATATAAAGTGGGGACCGTGACGCTGAATGGGGAAGGCGCGCTAGACCTGATTGACCTGCCCGGTGCCTATAGCCTCGCCGCGCACTCGCCCGACGAAATGCTGGCCATTGACGTGCTCTTGGGCCAACAGCAGGACGCGCCGCCCATAGATGGCATCTTGGCGGTCGTCGATGCCAGCAACCTGCGGCGTAACCTCTACTTAGTCTCCCAACTCGCGGAAATAGATGTGCCCTTGGTCGTGGCCCTCAATATGGGGGACATAGCAATCCGGCGGGGCATGAGCATTGACGCCAGTGCCCTGTCTGAGGCGCTCGGCGCTCCGGTGGTGCCTATTTGCGCCCACCGGCGGCAGGGGTTGGACGAGTTGCGACGCACTTTGGCGGCTCTGAATGCGGATCCAGCGCCTGCGCGGCCGCAGCGGGTGGAACTTCCCGACCAGCTCCAGCACGCCACCGCCGAACTACAGGCCGCGGTCTCTGGGCCGCTCTCCTCAGTAGAGGCCCTGCGCGCTCTAGTCGATGAAGATGGGTATGCCGAGCGCCGCTTGTTGGCGTCCGCTGGCGATGGAGTCGCGGACCGCTTGCACGGCCTGCGCACGGCCTGCGCGGATTCTCTGTCCGAGTTGGAAAGCAACGCCCGCTATGCTTGGATTGACGGTCTGCTCGCGCAGGCGGTTGACCAGCCCAGCCGCTTAGAGGGCCGCCGCTCGGATCGGGCCGACCGCGTGCTCGCGCATCGCCTCTTCGGCGTGGCGATTTTTGTGATGGTCAACGTCTTGGTGTTCGAAGCCATTTACACGTGGTCGGGGCCGCTGATGGACGGCATTGACGCGCTCTTTGCAGCCTGCGGTGACCGCGCCACTGCGCTCATACCCCCCGGTGCCCTGCAAAGCCTCGTCGTCGATGGCCTCATCGCTGGCGTCGGCGGCGTGCTCATCTTCCTGCCGCAGATCGCCATCTTGTTCTTTTTTATTGCCTTGCTCGAAGACAGCGTCTACATGGCGCGGGCTGCACTGTTGATGGATCGGCTGCTCACCCGCGTGGGGCTGTCTGGCACGGCCTTCATGCCCCTGCTGTCCAGCTTTGCCTGCGCCGTTCCGGGCATTATGGCCACCCGCACTATTGAAGACCGGCGCGACCGCTTTGCCACCATCTTGGTTGCGCCGCTGATGAGCTGCTCGGCCCGTCTGCCGGTGTACGTGCTCTTCATCGGGGCCTTTGTCCCGGACCATTCTCTGTTGGGGGGGATTATCGGTTTGCAGGCGCTGACCTTGTTCGCCTTCTATTGCCTCGGCGCATTCGTCGCCATCCCGGTGGCTTGGTTGCTCAAGCGGACCTTGCTCAGCGGCGACCCCCCGCCCTTTCTGCTGGAGCTGCCTTCGTACAAGACGCCCGACCTGCGCACAGTGCTGCTGCGCGTGTACCACAGCAGCCGGGCCTTTGTCGTCCGCGCTGGCAGCCTCATTTTGGCGACGACGATTGCGATGTGGGCGCTAGCGTACTTCCCGCGCTCGGAAGCCGTGGTCGAGCGCCACCAAATCGAGCGCCAAGCGGTCGCGCCAGAAGTCCTCGACGCCTTGGAAAAGCGCCAAGCGGCTGAGTTGGTGGAAAATAGCTATCTCGGCCAAGCCGGGCATTGGGTCGCGCCGGCCGTGCGCCCTTTGGGATGGGACTGGCGCATTGGCATGGCGGTCATCGCCTCTTTCCCGGCCCGCGAAGTCATCATCTCGGCCTTGGGCACCATCTATAGCCTCGGCGCGGATGAGGACGAAGGCTCCGAGGGCCTGCGCGCGACCTTGGCCGCGGCTACGTGGCCGGATGGCCGCCCGATTTACACCTTGGCAGTGGCGCTGTCGATCATGGTTTTCTTTGCCCTCTGCGCCCAGTGCCTATCGACACTGGTCG
>JAPOYQ010000416.1:0-2169 GCA_026706505.1 Gemmatimonadota bacterium | reverse complement strand
AAAAAGAGACCGGCTCCTATGGCTGGTCTCTGTTCAGCTTTGGCTATATGACGACCCTCGCATATCTCGGCGCGCTGGCGACCTACCAAGTCGGCACGGCCTTGGGCTTTTGAAATGGACTGGCAAACGCCAGTGGCCATCGCCGTTGCCGCACTCGCCGGAGCGTACGTGTTGTGGCGTTTAGCGCGGCCTTTTTTCCAAGACAAATCCCACCGCGATGAACCGTTGCAGATAGGGGACTCGGACGACTAGCTGCGCGAACTGTGTGCCGGAGACTGGGTCGGATTACCCTGCGCGACGCAAAAATCGCTTGCCCTCGAGCTGATCTACTAGCCCGTCGAGTTCCAATCTCAGCAGCACGTCGAGCAGGGTCGCGGGGGGCAGGGCGCTGTCTTGGGCGAGTTCGTCGATATGCCGGGGTTGGCGCGACAGCAGGGCATAGACGCTCTCGTCCTCCGGGGGCAGAGACGGTGCGGGCACGGGCGCGCTTTGCGGGCGCGGTGACGCCCACATGGTCAATTCCTCTAGCACGTCCTCCACGTCCTCGACCAATTTCGCCCCGTCTTTGATGAGTTGATGGCAGCCTGCGTTGCGGCCCGAGCGCACGTCCCCGGGCACAGCGAAGACCTCGCGGTTTTGCTCCAAGGCGTGCTGGACCGTAATCAGCGCCCCGCTCTTTTGCGGAGCCTCGACGATGATCACTCCTAGGCTCAGACCGCTGATGATGCGGTTGCGGCGCGGGAAGGCTCCCCGCTCCGGCTGTGCCCCCCAAGCAAACTCGGAGACGATGGCCCCCCGTTCGCGGATTTGGCGGTAGAGTGGGGTATGAGTGCGGGGATAGGGCACGTCGGCGCCGCAGCCCAACACGGCGATGGTGCGTCCCCCGGCCGCGAGCGCGGCCTCATGGGCCGCCGCGTCGATGCCGAAAGCCATGCCGCTGACGATGCAGATGCCTTGAGCTATCAGCCCGCGGGCCAGCTCGGCGGCGATCAGCTTGCCGTTGTCCGATGCCTTGCGCGAGCCAACGATGGCCACGGTAGGAGGGGACAAATCGTCCGGTCCCAGCGCAAACAGCACGGGTGGTGGCGCGGCGATTTGGGCCAGTAGTTGGGGATAGTCCTCGTCTGCTGGGGCTAGGCAGCGTCCGCCCGCCGCGCAAAGCCGTTGCCATTGCTCGGCGGCCCAAGCAAAGTCGGCCTGCGTCGGCCGCTGCTCGGGCGCGTTGGCTCCTACGGCCGCAGTCCAATTTGCGGCGGTGAGGGCCTCTTGCGCCGAGCCAAAGTGATCGAGCAAGCGCCGCACGCGCCTAGGCGGCTCGGCTTGGCTCAGCGCGAGCAGCGCCTGCACTTCGCGCTGGGACTCAGGCATTTTGGAATTTCTCCCGCAGGCGTCGCTCGATACAAGGCGGTACGAACTGATTCAACTGCCCGCCCATTTGCGCCACTTCGCGCACGACCGACGAACTGAGATACATGTACTCGGCCTTGGTCATTAGAAAGACCGTGTCGAACTCCGGCCACAGTGAACGATTGGTCAAAGCCATGGCGAACTCGTGCTCGAAGTCGGTTACTGCCCGCAGGCCCCGCACGGCCGTGCGGATGTTGTGCTGCCGCGCATAGTCAACGGTCAGGCCGTCGTGGAAATCGACCTTGGCTTGAGGCCAGTCGCTAATGGCCTCGGAGATCATCGCCCGGCTCTCCGCTAGCGAAAAGAGCGGCTTTTTGTTGGGATTGATCGCCACCAGTAGGGTGACTTGGGAGAAGATGCCCAAGGCCCGCTCTAGGATGTTTAAATGGCCAAAGGTAATGGGGTCGAAGCTGCCTGGATAGATGGCTGAGTCTGCAAAGCTGTTCATCAGGGTCCGTCCACAATGATGTCCACGGCCGCGTAGAGCCGCGCTTGAATCCAGCCGTTTTCGTCGCTTTTGACGGGCATGAGCAAGACCTCCCCGAGAGTCGCGACCTCCTCGGCCTGTTGCAACTGCTGCAAGAAGGCGTCGATTTGCTGAGGAGATCCAAGCCCCCGCAATTTTTGCCGCTGGTGAGTGCGCGCCGACGACAAGGCCCTATGGGTGGGCTCTTCGATCGCGAGGCTATCTAGGCAGCTCGAGTCGGCCAAGAGGAAAACATTGCTGAAGAATTGCTACGCTTGGTCAGATGAAAGGGCGTC
>JAPOYQ010000659.1 GCA_026706505.1 Gemmatimonadota bacterium | reverse complement strand
TTGGAGCGGGATGGACAGATGCGCTGGGTTTTTGCGTTGCTGATTGGTCCAGGGACGGGGGACGCCGTCGCCCAGCCTCGGTACGTGGATGTGGCCGCGGCGGCTGGTATTGAATTCGAGCACCGCAATGGGGCTGAGGGGCAGAAGCAATTGCCCGAGACGATGGGGTCGGGCGTGGCCTTTTTTGACTATGACGACGACGGCTGGCTCGACCTGTATTGGGTCAATGTCGCGGGCCCGGCCGCGCTCTATCGCAACGAAGGGAATGGCCGTTTTGCCGAGCGGACGCAAGCTGCTGGCGTGGGGAATTCTGGATGCGGCATGGGGGTGGTGGCCGCTGACTACGACAACGACGGCGATGCAGACTTGTACATCACCTGCTACGGCGCGAACATCCTCTATCGCAATGGCGGCGACGGTCGTTTTGCCGATGTCACGGCCACAGCCGGCGTGGGCGACGAGGGCTTTGGCACGGGCGCGGCCTTTGGCGATTGGGATCTGGACGGCGACCTAGACCTGTACGTGGCCAATTATCTGGACTTCCGCGCCGACCCGGACCGCGCCTGTTTTCGCCAAGATAGCATCCGGGTCTATTGTGCGCCGTGGACCTATGCGCCCGAAGGGGATGCTTTCTATCGCAACGACGGCGGCCGCTTCGCCGAGGTCGGTGCGGAAATGGGCTTTGCTGCGGGCCGGGCGCGGGAGTTAGGCGCGGTTTTTTCTGATTGGGATCTGGACGGCGACTTGGACCTGTTCGCCGCGGGCGATGGGACGCCCAATTTGCTCTACCAAAACGAGGGTGGCCACTTTGCGGAAATGGGTTTGATCGCCGGGGTTTCCTACAATAGCCAGGGCCAATCCGAAGCCGGCATGGGCGTGGCCGCAGGCGATTACGACAACGATGGGGCCTTTGATTTTTTTGTGACGAATTTCTACTTGGAGACCAATACCTTATACCGCAACGAGGGCGAGGGGTTTTTCCGGGACCGGACGACGGATGCCAAACTGGGCAAACCCTCGCTGGCGTACCTATCTTGGGGCACGGCTTTCTTCGACTGGGATCTGGACGGCGACGAGGATCTTTTCGTGGCCAATGGCCACATCGACGACAATGTAGAACTTTTCGCCGAGACCACGTACGCGCAGCCCGATCAATTGTTCAGAAACGACGGTGCTGCTGGATTTGCCGAGGTCAGCGCCGCGGCCGGGCTTGGTGCTGTGCAGTCGAGCCGAGGGATGGCCTTGGGCGATTGCGACAACGACGGCGACCTCGATATTGCGGTATCCCACATCAACTCGCGTCCCTCGCTTCTGCGCAACGACATGGGCGGCGAGCGCAACTACTTGGCCGTCCGCACGGTAGGCGTGGAGAGTAACCGCGACGGCGTCGGCGCTCGCATCCGCGTGCGTACCGGACCTCGGGTACAAATGCGGGAGGTGCGTCGCGGCGGTAGCTATCTGTCGAGCCACGACCCGCGCGTCTTTTTTGGTCTCGGAACCAGCGCGCAGGCCGACGAAGTGGAGATTCGCTGGCCCAGCGGTAAGGTGCAGCGATTTGAGGGCGTGCTAGCCGGACAGGTGTTGATCGCGGAGGAGCCGAGATGATTAGGGTTTTGTGCCTGGCGTTACTGCTCATCGGCTGCCAAGAGCCGGAGCCGCCCTCACCTACCGGGCGCGCGTATTTCCAGCAGGGGCTTGAACATGCCCAAGGCGGGCGTTTCCGCGCAGCCATTGCCGCGTACCAGCAAGCGGCCGCGCAGATGCCCGACGCGCCCCAAGTCCACTACAATCTGGCCAATGCTTATTTTTTAACCGATGCCCTCGACCAAGCCGAGGGTGCGTACCAAAAGGCCATAGCACTCAAGCCAGATTACGCGGACGCTTATTACCAGCTCGGTGCCGTGTACATTCGGAAAAAAAAGTACGAGGCGGCCTACGCACCGCTCCGCCAGGCATTGGAAAGTGATCCAGGATACATTTCCGCATACAATGCTTTGGGCCTGCTGCACATCCGGCAGGGTGCGTATCAAGAGGCCGCTGATCTATACGAACGCGCTTTGCAAGTAGATTCGACGCACTATGAGCTTTGGTACCATCTCGGCCAAGTCGAAGTCAAGCGCGGCGAGCGCGAAGCCGCGAAAACGGCGTTTGCCCGGGCGATTCGCGCGGACACGACCCAAGCGGGCGCGTACGCGGGCTTGGGTGCCTTGTATGTGGAGGAGCGGCACTACGAAGAGGCCGAGGGTCTTTTGCTACGGGCCGTTGCGCTGCGTCCGTTTTGGGGGCGTCCTCACTACGACTTGGGGCAGGTCTATATGCGCTTAGGTGAGCGGGAAAAGGGCCGCGAGGTGTTGGAGCGATTTGCGCGGCTCGAAGAAGAGGAAAAGATGATCAAGAGCTTGGAGTTTACGCTCTTGAGCGAGGCCGAGGACGCGCGCCGCCACTACGACTTGGGCGTGCTCTACGGCCAGCGTCGCCAATTCGCCAAGGCCGCTGCGCGCTACCGCCGCGCCCTTGAGCTCGACTCGACCTTTGCCGCGGCCTATGTGAACTTGGGCAACATCTATTTGCGCGAGGAGCAATTCGACGCGGCTCAGCGGCTTTTTGCCCAGGCGCTCACCGCGGATTCGACCCATGCCAACGCGTACAATAGCCTCGGCAACCTGCACCTGATGCGCCGGGATTTTGCGACCGCCGCCGCGGCGTTTGCCAATGCGGTGCGCTTGGCACCGGATGACCAAGGATTTAGGGAAAATTTGGAGATCGCCCGGGGGTTGGAGACGGGCGATGAGCGTGGGCCGTAGTGCGAGAATTGGCCGGTGGAACTGGTGCAGCGCTAGGCGGCGGCTAGTTCTTTCATTGCTGCGACGAACAAATCTAGCTCATAGGGTATTGTGTATATGTTCGGACAAATGCGGACCGCCCCGGGATAACCCGGCGGCACGGTGAAAATCTTGTATTTGTCGTACAGGGCGTTGGTAACGTCCGAGGGATCTTGCCCTTCGATGCCAACGGTGGAAATGGCACACGAGCGATGGGCCTCGCGGGGCGTGTGGACGACGATGTTGGGCACGTCGATCAGGCGATCGACCCAGTAGTTTTTGATGTAGCGCAAGCGCGCTTCTTTGCGCTCTAAGCCGATGGTTTGGTTAAAGCGGATGGCCTCGGCTAGGGCCAGTTGCAAGTAAGCCGGATACGTGCCGATGCGGGCGAACTTGTGAATCGAGTCTGAGGCGTACCCACCGTCGCCGAACAGCGGCCACACTTTCTCGATGTTTTCCTTTTTGATGTACAGTATGCCCGTGCCCAGCGGTGCCAACATCCACTTGTGCAGACTCGCTCCGTAGTAATCGCAGTGTAGGTCGGGGATTTTGGTGGCTAGATGGGCAAAGGCATGAGCGCCATCGACGATGACTTCCACTCCCTGTTCGTGGGCCATGTCGCAGATGTCGCGCACGGGCAGCACTTGGCCGGTTAAATAGACGATATGGGAGACGAGGATCACTTTGGTGCGCGGCGTAATGGCCTTTTTGTAGGCCGCGACGATCTCGTCGTTGGCCATGGAGGTGATGGGCAGGTCGAGCACCTTGTTGACTATGCCTTCGCGGGCGGCGCGCTGCTCAAACGCGACCTTCATGCTGCCGTATTCGTAGGTTCCCCACAGGGCCTCGTCCCCGGGTTGCAGCTTTAGCCCCATGATGACGATGTTGAGCGATTCGGTCGTGTTGCGCGTCAGGAGGATTTCTTCGTCCGAGCACCCGGCAAAGTGCGCTAGCAATTGATGCATCTCGCGGGTATCGTCCACTAGCTTGCGCCGCATGTAAAACGAAGGGATCTCGTTGATGACGCGGGCGTTTTTGCACACCTCATCGATCCCGGCCTCTGGCTGCGGACTGAAGTATCCGTTCTCGAAATTGATAAACTGGGGCGACAAATTGAACGCCCCGCGCACGCTGTACCAGAATTGTTCGTCCAGTGCACTGGCTTCTGGAGAAGCTGGGCCGAGATGTTCAGCGGCCGCGTGGACCTTTTGCAGGCTGTCGGAGGCCCATATCGACGCCGCTGCTGCGCCGAGCGTGAGGTTGCCCGCCTTTCTAAAAAAGTCCCTTCTCGAATCTGCCATTTCCGTGCTCCGCGTGTCGTGATTATTCATTAGCAGAAGCTAAGGGGCCAAGAGCCGCGTGGCGGCGTCTTCAGGGCTGAGGTGGGGGATGGAGCGGTTGAGGAAGGTTTCGAGGAGTTGAGTCGGCGTTAGGTCGCTGGTGTCAATGGCGAACTTGCGACTGATCCAAGAGGCCCGCACTTCTTGCTCGAAACGATCTAGTATTTCTGGAACGTCTTCGGCGGGGACCAATGTGTGCGGGTGTGGGGCTGCGGCCATGCGGGCGCGGATTGTTTCGGGCGCGGCGTATAAGTGGACGAGCAGGGTGTCGTCGGGCATGTCTGGCTCGTATTCGCGGATGTCGATGTCGATGCCTGGGTAGTAGTATTTGGGGCCGTACACCTTTTCCTCGATGTGGAAGCCGCCCAACAAGATGTCGCGGTAGCGGTGCAGCAAGCGCACGTGATAGACGATCTGGAAGCGCTGGAAGCGCTCCTTGATGGCTGGCAGCATGGCTAGCATGGCTAGCTGCTCCTCGTCGCTGAGGTGATAGGCGTCGGGGATGGTAAAATGGTCGTCGAGATGGTGGCTAATTCCGCGACTCAGCCCCCATTGATGTAACTGATCGATGAGGGTGCTGACGCCTGAGTATTCGCAGCCGACGGCAATGACGCGCATGAGCATATCCTTTGGAATGTCGTGAACCGAGACGAAACACTATACTGGCCCTACAATCTCCTGTCAAATTTGTCGACGGAGAACGAGCATAGGAAGATGCAGCACTGTATATTGACGATTGTTTTTGGCTTTGAGACTCAACCTCTTTGGAAAGGAAATCCCATGGCAGATTTGAAAGTAGCGGTCATCGGCTGCGGCGGCCACGCCCAGTCGCACTTCCGCATGATTGCCGAAGAATCGCGGCTGCGCTTGGTGGGCATTGCCGAGTTAGACGAAGAGCGGCTGCGCAAAAATCAGGCCGAATGGGGGCCAGAACACGCCTTTGCCGACTATCGGGAAATGCTCAATGTCTGCCAGCCGGACGTAGTGCACGTAGTCACCATGCCTGGCCACTTGCTGCCCATCGTGCTCGATTGCTTGGAGCGCGGGCTGCACACCTCGGTGGAGAAAGCGCCGGGCATGACCGCGGACGAGACCGCGCAAATGGCTCAGGCGGCCCAACAGAGCCAAGGCAAGGCGCTGGTATCTTTTAATCGGCGTTACTTTCCCCAAGTGCTAGCCGCTCGGCAGCGCATCCAAGCGGCTGGCGGCGCGGTGCATTGCGCTGCCACGTATAATAAGCCGGTGACCTTGCTAGGGCCGGCAGCACCCGATCCGGTGATATGCGACGCCATTCACCACGTCGATTTGCTGCGCTGGCTGGCTGGCCGCAGTGCCGAGGAAGCGGCCATTCCGGTGGAGGTGCAGGGGATGGTGCAAGACGGCGAGCGGCCTGGGTGCCACCGGCACAATGCCGTGGTACGTTTCGATACGGGCACCTTCGGCACCATGATGAGCCACTACGGCGTGGGCTACCGCATTCAGCGAGCCGAAGTACACGGCGAAGATTTGTCGATCTATATGGATATGACCCGAGGGCCGCGAGTGGAGGGCTATGACAAGAGAGAGCCTTTTACCGTAGAGGACGAGGAGATCGAAGCAATGGGCGGGACTGGCTTCAACGAGGTGGTCCACTTTGTCGATTGCATTTTAGAGGATCGCACGCCGTGGTCGAATTTGGACGATGCCGTGCATACCATGCGCTTGTGCGAGGCCGTTCGCAGGGGGCATCGGGGGGTGTTGTAGGGCCTGCCAAGGAAGCTGCGTTTATTATAGATGTTACGCGATACCCCTACTCGTCGGCGTCTAACAGGAGCCTGAAGGCTTCGAGACTGGGCACCTGGATGGCCGCCCGAAACAACTGCTTGAGGCGTTGCACATCGTCGATCGCTCCAATGCGAGCGGCTAATGGATCCGACTCGGCCAGCGCAAAGCGAATCTCCAGCACATCAAGTAGATCTTCAATGGCGCGTTCTCGGCCGCCATGTTCTCAGTCTTCTTCTCGGCCTTCTTCTCGGCCTTGCTCCAGCCCCTGCTCAATGTCTTCCTCTCGGGCTTGTTGGGTCAGGTATTGGGCAAACGATGATTCGCGGATAAGGGCCATGATCCCCTCCTGCTAGTTG
>JAPOYQ010000658.1 GCA_026706505.1 Gemmatimonadota bacterium | reverse complement strand
AGACGTTATTCCGTCCATTTATTGCTATAAGACGTTATTCCGTCCATTTATTGCTATAAGACGTTATTCCGTCCATATTATTGCCATGAGATGTTATTCTGTTCCGTTGGTCATTCAGGGTATATGCCCAAAACTGCAAAAAGAAAGAGGCAGATTCTATGGGATTCGACATCAAGTGGGAGCGCATACAGGGTATCTTGATCGCGATAATTCTCGGCCGCATCGACGGCAGCAACGCCGATGAATTTCAAAGGGCCTTGGATGCTGAAATAAATTCCGCCGATCAAGCCTTACTCCTGGACTTTGAGCGCGTTTCCTACATCAGCAGCGCAGGCCTTCGGGTTGGCTTGATAATAGCTAAGCAGTTCAACAAACCGGGCAAGCAATTTGGCATTTGCTCGCTCTCTGATCCAGTGCGCGAAATTATCGCCGCCAGCGGCTTCGATGAGATCATTTCGATTTACGAGTCTCGGGATGCGGCAATTGGCGAATTTAAGAAGAATTAAGCAGACCCCTATCCCAACAACCACTCACACGAGGAGTAACAAAGATGAGCGACGTCAACAACGAAGAAAAAATTGGACAGATTAGAAGCTCAGTCGATTTAAATGTCTTAGGGGATAACATCTTGGACATTGCTGATTTCACAGTTGAGAAATACGAGTTTAGGACTGACACCACCCTCTCTCCCGAGATGCGCGCAGAAGCAGTCGAGAAGATAAAGGACGCATTGTGGAACAGGGTTGAGGAAATGAGATTGCGGCGCAAGCAAATTCTGGAAACGATGTTCAACTTAGCGGAAGTGACGCTCAATGAAGTAGTCGATAAGAAGTAACAGCGTTTATTCAGAGCTTGGTAGATCTGAATAAACCAGGGTGCGTTGAAGCCGTTGCCGCAAGGGCAATGACGTGGGCCTGCGTTTGGGGAAATGATGTGGGAGGCCTGCTCAGGCAGCTACCCCGCCCTAAGAAGCCTTTTTAAAATTCCCAGTACGCCCCGAGCGCGAGCGCATACCCGCCGACTTCAAGCGGTGCAAAAGCGACGTGTAAGGCGAGTGTAGTCTACTCAGGAATTTTAAGAAGGCTTTTGCGTTCTATATCGTCGAGGAGATTCCAAGAAAATGAATTCACCAAAGCCCGAAGATGCCGTTGCCATCGTAGGATACAGCTACCGCATGCCAGGCGAAATCGGCACCGACGACGATTTCTGGCGGCTGCTCAGCGAACGCGAGATCGTGCAGGAACCCGTAACCAAGCGCTACGGCAGAGGCTACCGGCCAATCGGCGACTTCTCCGGCCCAGGGCGGTTTGCCAGTCCCTACGAAGGGCTGATCCGCGAGGATGGAGAAAAGAGCTTCGATCGCAGTCTCTTCGGGATGTCGCACCACGAAATGCTGTCAGCCGACCCGCACGTGCGGATGCTGTTGACCTGCACTTGGGAGACCTGCGAGCGGGTTGGCTGGGATTTGCAGTCGCTGCGCAACAGCCGCACGGGCGTGTTCATCGGCGCGCAAGTTCCAGCGACGTCCAACTGGCGCCGGCCGCTGGGGGCAACGGAGTTTTCCATCGCCAGTATCAGCGTGGCCATGCTGGCCAACCGCATCTCCTACCACTTCAACTTGATGGGGCCATCGCTCGCCTGTTGCACGGCTTGTTCCGCCAGCCTGACGGCGTTGCACACGGCGATCAATGCGCTGCACTCCGGCGACTGCGAACAGGCCTTCCTCGGATCGGCCAATTACCTCGGATCGGCCCGGCTCAGCACAGGCTTCAATGCGTTGGGTGTGATCAGTTCGGACGGGAAGTGCCACTCCTTCGACGCAGAAGCCAATGGGTACATGCGCTCGGAAGGGGCGTTTGTCTTCGCGCTCAAACCCCTAGCCGCGGCCGAACGGGACGGGGACCCCATCCACGCCGTGGTGGAGGCGACCGCGGTCAATTCGGCCGGTGCCGCCGACGGCAGCGCCGGTCTAGCGCAGGGGCGGTACATCACCGCGCCCACTCGTCACGCACAGGTGGAGTTGATGCGCACAGCCTATGCCCGTGCGGGCCGCACGCCGCAGGAGTTCGACTATATCGAAGCCCATGCCACCGGTACCGTGGTCGGCGACCGCATCGAGGGCAACGCCATCGCTGCAGCGTTCGGCGGCGTCGAGCGCGACGTGCCGCTGCGGGTCTCGGGCGTCAAGAGCAACGTGGGGCACATGGAAGCTGCCGCGTTCAGTTGCGCCTTGCTCAAGATCGTGCTGATGATGCAGCGGCGCACCTTCGCGCCGGTGTCGAAGAATTACCTAGTACCGAATCCGGAGATCGACTTCGAAAGTTGCCCGATGCAGGTGCAGACCGACTGCGAACCGTTCCCCGATCACCCGGTGGTCGTCGGCATCAACTCGTTCGGCTTTGGCGGGTCCAACGGGCACTGCGTGGTGCGCGAATACCGCCCCGAGCAACCCCGAATCTGGTCGGTGCCGCTGGCACCCAAGGCCGGCTTCATGATCCCCCTGTCGGCGCGCACGTCCGGCGCGCTGGAAAAGAGCGCGCAACAGCTAGGGGAAGCGCTCACTGAGCAGGAGCTGGACCTCTATGCGCTGGCGGGCAATCTCAGCCGTCGCCGCACCCACTTCGCCGCGCGTACCTCATTTGCCGTGCGCACCCAACAGGAACTAATTGAGGCACTAAAGGGCTTTGCCGAAAATCCAACTCCCGTCGCCACGGTCGATGAGGGCGAGCGGCGGATCGCTATGGTATTTTCTGGACAGGGCACGCAGTGGGCCGGTTGCGGCCGCGCCCTCTACGACGCCGGTCCGGTTTTCCGCCGCGTTATTGATACCATTGAGGAACACTGGCGAGATTACTCAGATATCTCGCTGCGCGAGGCCTGTTTCTCCGCCCCTCAAGAGGTGCTCAACGAGGTCCAGCTAGCCCAGCCCGTCATCTTCATGATCCAGTGCGCCTTGGTAGAATTGTTCAAGACTTGGGGAGTCTATCCAGACTGCGTCGTCGGCCATAGCTCCGGCGAAGTAGCCGCCGCTTATGCCTGCGGGGCACTGTCCCTAGCGGATGCGACGCACCTAGTTTTCCACCGCGCCACATTGCAGCAGCGCAGGGCCGGTTCCGGTCGCATGCTGGCAATCGGCCTCGACCGGCCGGGTTTGGAGGAATTGCTCGACGCGTTGCAGGTCCCCTTTCGGCCCGAAAACGACGGGGCAACGCAAGTTGAGATCGCCTGCGAGAACGCACCAGCCAGCACCGTCATTTGCGGCCAAGAGACCGCTTTACAGCCCATCGTAGAAGAATTGGAGCGGCGCAACCTGCAGAATCGGCTGATTCCGGGCAATATCGCCTTCCATTCCAGCGCCATGGATCCGCTCAAAGACGACGCCCTGACGGCCCTGTCCTTCCTAAACGGTTGCAGCTTCAATGCCGACGTGCCGATGGTTTCCTCAGTGACCAGTGAGCAAACGGAACGGCTGGACAGTGCCTACTGGTGGGCGAATATCCGCCAGCCCGTGCGGTTCGCCGCGGCGATGGAAACCATCATGCGGGATTATCGGCCCGATGTCGTCCTCGAAGTCGCACCACACAGCGCCTTGCAACCCACCATCGCCCAGTGTCTGGAAGGCAATGCTCAGGAAGCGGCCTGCATTCCGACGCTCATGCGCGACTCCGATGTCTGCCTCAGCTTCCAGGAAGCCCTAGGAGCGCTATTCAGAGCCGGAGTAGAATTAGACTTCGCCGCGCAGTACCCGCGCCCCGAACCGATTGTCCACCTGCTGCCCGGCTATCCGCGCGACGATCAGGGGGAGGCCGACGAGATGAGCGACGACGAGATGTTCCTCAATCTGGGCGAGTACGCCCACGGTCCGCTGATCGGCCATCAGGTGCCGTGCGAACACCTGCTGTTTGAAGCGCGGCTGGCAGAGCGGGACTTTCCCTGGCTGGCAGAGCACCGCGTACACCATGCCTCGATCATGCCGGCGGCTGGGTACATCGAACTGCTCCTGCAGGCGTTCGAGGGTGTGCCGCTGCATGTCGAAACGCTCGAATTCCTCCAGCCGTGTCCGATCCCCAGGACGCCGGTGCGGCTGCATACCGAGTTGTTTCCGGTCGCCAATGCGCCGGACGAATTCACCTTCACCATCTCGTCCCGATCCTACGAGACTGAGGCGCAGAGCGAATTGCACTCTCGCGGCAAGGTGCGCCTAGTGAGCAGCGACCACCCAGTAAACGTGCCGCTGCGCTTGGCGGATATCGACACCACTCCGTTCGCGCCCTACTACTTTGTGGGCGAAAGCGATTTCTACGAGCGCGTGGATGCCAGCCTCGGCGAAACCTTCCAGTACGGTCCTTATTTCCAGAACATCCAGCGCGTTTTAAGCGACAACAGCACGGGCGACTATTTGTTCGAAGTCGAGATGGATGAGCAGTTATGGACGACCGGTCGCGAGGAAGGATACGTCGCCAACCCCGCGCTGCTCGACGGCGGGTTGCAGATTTTCCTCTATCATTTGCTGCGCGCGACGGACATCTTCGCCCTCCCGCAGCGCGCCACAGGTGTGACGTTTCTGCGTCCGCCGACCGGACCGCGTCTCACCTGCCACGTGAAGAAAGACCCAGATTGGGCGGACGTGAACGAACTGGGACAGTTCACAGAGCGGCGCGGCGAGCGCTCCGGGGGCAGCATCCGTTTCTACGACGGCGCTACGGGCGACCTCGTCTTGTGTATTGACGCGTACGTCTCCTTCAACTCCAACCCACGCTGGAACGACCTGCCGCACAGCAAGCACATCGTCTCTTGGCAACCCAAGTCCGTCGCCGACGCGCAGTCTTTCCTGCACCGCCTGCCGGATGGCGAAATCGAACCCGCTGCATTGATCGCCGCCCTCGAGCAGCCCGGCGACGGCGACCGCTACGCCTGCCACGTCGTCGAGTTCGCGGGCGGACGCCCCCCTGAGCAAACCATCCTCAATCAATGCCTCGACTACCTCGGGAGCACCGATGCGCAGACCGAATTCTGGCTGGTCGGCGATACGCAGGAGCAGACTCGCGCCCACTACGACGCCTTCCACAGCCACGATGCCGCCCTGCGCTTTGCATGTCTTGATCTGGCCACAGAGCAGACACCGGAACTGGATACCGGTCTGCTGCGGCCGCACGCCGCCGAAATTCTCTTGCTCCATGGAGACACCGCGGAGTTGGGGACGGAGCAATGGCGCTTGCTGCACCATCTAGCAGTCCCCGGTGGCCTAGCACTAGTCGCGCACGCCGAAAGCGAAGCAATTGAGCCGGACGCCGGCTGGACTACAGTGCGCGCCGGCCAGCGCACCACCCTGCTGCAAGCCCCGCACACCATCGAGGATACCCCCGAACCGCAACAACTACCCGGCCCCCGCTGGGTAATCGGCGAGCCAGACAGCCTGTCGGACCAGTGGCTGGCGCTCCTCGATTCGCCCGAGGTGTCCGCCATTCCCTATGCGGATCTAGCGGACGACCGCATCGACGCACTTGCCGACTGGCCCGCAGCAGCCGACCTACAGGCCATCGACATCTTCTGCGGCTCGGACCCGCACGACCCGACCGGCGAAAAGCTAGTGGCGCGCCTGGTCGCCTTCGTCAAGGCGCTGATACCCTTCCGGGTGGCGCAGGCGCGCTGCCCCTGCCGCTTGACCGTGGTGACGCGCCGCGCCGCATTAGAAGTGGAGGATCCGCGCGCGAGTGCCGCGTGGGGAGCGGTCCGCAGCATAAACCAAGAGATCGCCGCGGACGTAGGCACGGAGGCGCAAATTGATTTCCGGTTGGTCGATCTGGACGCCCCGGAGGACCTGCAGACGCTGGCTTGGCTCGGCACCTGCGACCTGCGCGAACGCGAGCTGGCAGTGCGCCACAAACAGGTATGGACGCCGCGGCTGATCAGTATCCGGGAGCGGTCTCCGCTCGTGCCAGCGGACGAGGAAACCCCGTACCGGCTGACCCTAGACAATCCGGGGCAGATCGGCGGCCTGCAGATGAAGACCTACCAACCCGCGTCCCTAGGACCGCACGACGTAGAAATCGATGTGGCGGCTGCGGCACTCAACTTCCGCGACGTCATGGTAACGCTGGGGTTGCTGCCGGCCCTGTCCTACGAACGCTCGGCGCTGGGCCGCACGGTGGGGATGGAGGCCAGCGGAATCGTCCGCCGCGTCGGCGATGCCGTGCGCGCGTGCCGCGTCGGTGACGCCGTGGTCTTTACCCAAGGCGGATGTATCACCAATCGCGCAGTGGTCAACGAACACCTAATATT
>JAPOYQ010000224.1 GCA_026706505.1 Gemmatimonadota bacterium | reverse complement strand
TCGGCGCGCGCAGCCTCGTCGAATTCGGCTTGCATGGCAGCCAAGCGCCGCCGGGCATTTTTCAGGGTTTGGCCCAGCCGCCTGCGGATATGTTGCTGCGTCTGCTGCGTCCGGCGCTGGGCCCGCTCCTGTTGACACGCCGCCCATATCCCTGGACTGACCGCGTCAAACTGCCCGTAGGCCCCTTGCAAACGACGCGGTTCAAGAGCGGAAACGTGAAATCGGCCTGCCTCTTGCCACACGTAGCTATGACCTGTTACCGCGCTGGTGTACGCCTCTGTGGCCGCGTTCCACAAGGCTGTGGCCGGTTCCTCTCCCCCACCCTGCTGGCTGCGGAAGATCAGCTCGCGCACCACCGACGCATCCGCTCCGGCCAACCAACGCCTCGCCGCCTTTTCCAAGACTGCATCAGCACTCGCCAGCCGGTCGCGCCACGCGCTGAGTTCGTCCGTGCCGGGCAGCAGTCGGCCCGATGGCTCAGGTGGTTGGTACGGATTGCCTACGGGCGACTTGTCCTTGGCTGTTCCCCAGTAGCCCAAAATCTCGTCATCAGCTTGGCGATGGAGAACAAATCGCACTTTGTTAGGAATGAGTTCGCACACTAAGACGCCAAAACTCGGGCGGCCTTCGCGGTCTCGGCGCTCTAGACACAAACGCAAGATGCGCTCGCGGTGCTCGGCTTCCACGTCCACAATCCGTGCGCGCACCAAGTACTTTTCCGGACCGTCGCCCGCTCGCCAAGACCGCGGCCAAGCCTCGTGCCGCAGGCAGAGCAAGCCCTCTCGGCCGCTCACACCGTACAGCCAATCGCCCTCGTCAACCGCAAAGGCGAGTTCCGTAGGCTGGGCATAGGCCCGCTCGATGACCGCCCCTTGCAGGCGTCCCTGTAGCCCCTGTGCGAGAGCTTGAATGGTGAAGTAATCAAACGCCATCTAGGCTTCGACGAGTTTGAGGCTGGCGCTTAGCTTCTCCTGAGTGGCGCGGTATTCGGCTTGGCGTTGGCGCTCCTGTGCGACGATTTCGGGCGGCGCTTTGGTCAGGAAGCGGTCATTGGCCAATTTGGCATCTAGGCCCTTGAGCAGGCCGTCCATCTTTTGGATTTCTCGTTTGAGCCGCTGCCGCTCTGCATCTAGGTCGATCAATCCCTCTAAGGGCACGAAAATCTCGGCCGCAGCCGTCATCGCGCTGCCCGAAGCTGGCGGCCGGACGAGCCCTTGGCCGACTTGCACGGATTCGGCCCGGGTCAACAGCGAGATGTAGGGGATGGCTTGGCGCAGGGTTTGTTCGACCTCGTCCGAGGCCGCCGAAATCAAGACCTCAACTTTGCGGCCCGGTGGAACATTCATCTCGCCGCGAATGACCCGCACTCCAGTCACCACCTCTTGCAGGCACTGCATTTGCGCTTCGGCCTCCTGGTCTATTAGCGCAGGATCGCATTCCGGCCAAGCCGCGACCATGATGCTGTTAGCCGACGAGCCGTGGGGCAGGGCCTGCCACAAGGTCTCGGTGATAAAGGGCATAATGGGGTGCAACAGCCGCAGAGCGGTTTCGAGTACGCGCACGAGATGCTCTTGAGCTACGCGCCGCGCTTGGGGATCACCTCCCTGCAAGCGCACCTTGGCCAATTCGAGGTACCAGTCGCAATAGTCGCGCCAGACGAAGTCGTAGATCGCCCGCGTTAGGTCGCTGAAGCGATAGGATTCCATGGCTTCGGTCATCTCGCGCACGGCCACTTGCAACCGGCTCCAGATCCAGCGGTCGGCCCATTCTACCCGCTTGTAGGCGAAAGGCTCGTATCCATCGATATTAATCAGCACGAAGCGGGTCGCATTCCACAGCTTGTTGCCAAAGTTGCGACCGGCCTCCGCGCTGGCCGAGGCCTGGACTTGGTTGTTTTCGACCGCGGCATCGAAGCGCACATCTTGGACGGCTCCGGCTTGTGCTAACAGACAGTAGCGCGTCGCATCCGCTCCGTAGCGCGCAACCAAGTCGAGCGGGTTGAGGCCCGTACCCAAGCTCTTGCTCATACGGCGGCCGTCTTGGGTCAGAATGGTCGGGTGGACCAGCACCGTCTTAAAGGGAATCTGCTCTACGAACTCTAGCGAGGTCATGGCCATCCGCAAAACCCACAAATAGAGAATGTCGCGAGCCGTGATCATCAAATCCGTGGGATAAAAGTACTCCAGCGCGTCGCGTCTCTGTGGCCAACCGAGGGTGGCAAATGGCCACAGCGCGGAAGAAAACCACGTGTCGAGCACATCTGGGTCTTGCACCCAATCTTGGCTACCGCATTCGGGACAGGCCTCTGGCTTAGCCACACTAACCACGGGCTTGGCCCCAGCCGTCACCGAAACCCTGAAGTTGCCCTCGCGCAGGGCTTGCTCCCGGTCCAAGTTGCCCATGGCGCTCAGCCCATCGGCGCTGCAATGAGTGCAATACCAAGCGGGAATGCGATGCCCCCACCAGATCTGTCGCGACAAGGCCCAATCGCGTATTTGGTCCAACCACTCGATGGCATAGTGGCGGAAGCGGTCGGGCGCGTATTGGATATCCTGCTGCACGAGCACGGGCCGCACCTTGGCCGCTATCTCCTTCATGTTCATAAACCACTGCTCCATCGGCAGGGGTTCGACGACCGTGCCACACTTGTCGTGGTGGGGTACGGCGTGTTCGTGATCCTCTATTTTTGCCAGTAGCCCTTCGGCTTCCAACGCAGCCACCACGGCCTCGCGAGCTGCGTAGCGATCCAACCCCTCAAAACGGCCGGCTGCCTCGGTCATAACCCCGTCAAAGCCAATGACTTGGATTTGTGCTAGGTCGTGGCGCAACCCTAGCTCGTAGTCATTGGGATCGTGGGCTGGAGTAACTTTGACCGCCCCGCTGCCCAGTTCGGGATCGGCGTATTCATCGGCGACGATGGGGATAACTCTATCCATCAGCGGTAGCTCAACTTGCAGGCCGATGGCTTCGCGCCAGCGGTCGTCGTTGGGATGGACGGCCACGCCCGTATCCCCGAGCATGGTCTCCGGCCGCGTGGTAGCGACCACTACTTGTAGTGCGCTTTCCTGGGCTGGATAGCGAATGTGCCACAAGTGGCCGGCGACTTCGCGCTCTTCGGTCTCTAGATCGGAAATGACGGTGCGGCACTGCGGACACCAGTTGATCATGCGGGTGCCACGGTAAATCCACCCTTTTTCCGCAAAATGCTCAAAGGCCTGCAATACGGCCTCGACGTACTCCTCGTCGAGCGTGAAACGCTCCCACCGCCAATCGTAGCTGGCCCCGAGTTGGCGCAATTGGCGATAGATGGCGTCCCCGTATTTTTCCTTCCACTGCCAAATCCGGTCGAGCATAGCGTCGCGCCCCAAGTCGTAGCGATTCTTGCCCTCGACTTCTAAAAGCTCCTGTTCGACCTTCATTTGGGTGGCAATGCCCGCGTGATCCGTGCCCGGCAGACAGAGCGTCTCAAAGCCCTGCATTCGCTTCCACCGCACTACTAAATCGTGGATGGCGTGTTGAATCGCATGGCCCATGTGCAGCTCGCCCGTCACGTTGGGCGGAGGGATTACTATGCTGTAAGGGGGCTTATCTGGGTTGATCCCCGCGTTAAAATGGCCGTTTTCCTCCCAGAAATTGTACCATTTTTCTTCAATCGCCACGGGATCGTATGTCTTGACCAATTCTTCCGTCATGCCGCGTCCTTATCCTTATGTTTAATATGAAGGTTAAACTAAAAATATAACCCTTTCCCCTGACCTGACAATTTTGCTCGCCGCGCGCGGCTGTCTATTTTGTCTCTAGTTCATTTCACCTGTGCTAGGCGATTCCATATGGGCAATTGGTCCAAACTGCAAACTGAACAGCGCAATCCAGCTACTGAGCACATCGACGAAATCTCGACGCTAGAGATGCTAGCGATCATCAATCGAGAAGACTCCCTCGTGTCAGCCGCAGTCGCCACACAATTGGCTCCTATCGCCGAGGCGGTTGACTTAGTCGCTAGCCAGCTTGGGAACGGAGGCCGTCTGTTCTACCTCGGCGCGGGTACCAGCGGTCGGCTCGGCGTACTGGATGCGGCTGAATGTCCCCCCACCTTTGGCGCAAATCCCCAGTTGGTGCAGGGCCTAATCGCCGGCGGGCTAGCTGCCCTGTACCAAGCCGTAGAAGGTGCGGAAGACAGTCGCGAGGCTGCACTCAACGAATTGGCACAGCGAGGGTTAGGGTCCGCCGATGTGGTCATGGGCATTGCCGCCAGCGGCGTAACCCCTTTCGTTATCAGCGGCATGGAGTACGCCGCGCAGCAAGGTTGTCCGACGATCTTTTTTACTTGCAGTCCCACGGCCGCTGAATCCGTTGCAGCCGCCATCAAGATCGTCCCCGAGGTCGGCCCGGAAGTCATCACCGGATCGACGCGGATGAAGGCCGGAACAGCGACCAAGCTAGTGCTCAACATGATCAGCACCGGTGCGATGGTGCAATTGGGCAAGACATACGGCAACCTCATGGTCGATCTCCAACCCACCAATGCCAAGCTGCGCGATCGCGCCGAACGCATATTTGCGACGCTGACCGGGGCCTCGCCGCAAGTGGCCGCCGCCCGGCTGCAAGCGGCTGAAGGAGGCTTGAAACTGGCGCTGGTCATGGAGCTGTGCCAGCTGGATCGCGCCCAGGCACAGCACCTTCTCGACGCCTGCGGTGGGAGCGTCAAGGCCGCCACCCTCGCCACTGGAGCAAACCCTTGCAATACGCAAACCTAGGCCGCACGAACTTGCGCCTGTCGGCCTTGGGCCTTGGCACCGTACAATTGGGCATGGCGTACGGCTGGGACCAACAGCCTCCGCCTCCGGATGACCGCGTGATTGGCCTCATCCGCCGCGCCTTGGAACTAGGCATCAACTACATCGACACGGCCGCAGAGTACGGCCGCAGTGAAAGTCTCGTGGGCCGCGCGTGTGCCGGGCTGACGTGTCGGCCCATGATTGCCACCAAGCTCTCCATCCGAGATCCCGATAACACAGGACTGTTGACCGGACAGGCGCTGCGTCAGTCCGTTGAGCAGTCACTGCGACAGAGCTTGCAGAAGCTCGGCGTCGATGTGCTCGAACTCGTGCAGCTACACAGTCTCGACACGCGCTTTGCAACTCCGGAACTGGTGGAATTGTTAGCGCAATACAACCAACGCGGCTGGGTGCGCTATTGGGGCGTTACCACGTACGGCGAAGAGGCACCGCTCAATGCCTTAGATCATCCTGAGCTAATTTGCTCGATGCAGATACCGTATAGCGCGCTCGACCGCCGGATGGAACGCAAGGTAATCCCCCGCGCCCAAGCACAGGGCACGGGCGTCATCCTGCGCTCTATCTTCCTTCAAGGTGTCCTGTCGCATCGGCTCGACTCGCTCCCGACCGCGCTCGCTGGTCTGTCCCCTTTGGCCGTTCCCCTGCTGCGGCTAGCCCAAGACGCAGGCATAGAGCTGGCCGAACTGGCTTTGCGCTTTGCCGCCTTTGCTTCCGGCGCTCATTCAGCTATTTTCGGCACCACGAACGTCTCCGAACTCGAAGCCAATATCCGAGCAGTCGAGGCCGGTCCTCTACCGCCCGATCTAGTAGCAGCCGTGCGCGCAATCGAGGTCGCGGATTCAGCCCTACTCAACCCCGGCAACTGGAGGGTATCTACGCCGTGAATGAACCCATGCCCGGCCAAGCAATTGGCGATTTAGAAACCCCGGTACTGCTGCTCGATCTCGACCGCTTTGAATCCAATGTGCAGCACATGGCTGCGTATTGCCGCGACAATGGCAAGGAATGGCGGCCCCATAGCAAGGCACACAAATCCCCGGCCATAGCCCACATCGAGCTGGCCAACGGAGCCTGTGGAATTACTTGTGCCAAATTGAGCGAAGCCGAGTGGATGGTCGCGCATGGCGTATCCTCCATCCTGCTGGCCAATCAGATCGTCAGCCCGGTGAAATTCGCCGCCCTAGCCCGCCTACAACACCAAGCCGAAGTCATTGCCGCAGTGGATAATATCGCCGTCGTCGAACCGATGGCCGCCGCAGCCATCGACGAGGGCGTCCGCATTCCCGTGGTCGCGGAAATCGACATTGGCATGAAGCGGGTCGGCGTGGAGCCTGGCCCTCCTCTTCTCGCCTTGTCCAAGGCCATTAGCGACCAACCTGGACTGGTATTCAAGGGCCTGATGGGCTACGAGGGCCACGTGCTCGACTGCTGGCCACTGTCAGCCAAGAAAAAGGCCTGTTACCAAGCATTAGATATATTAGTAGAATCCCGCAACCTGCTGGAGGACAACGGA
>JAPOYQ010000509.1 GCA_026706505.1 Gemmatimonadota bacterium | reverse complement strand
GGCGTGCTCTGCGGCTCGCTGGCGTACGCTTGGCGGCTGACCGGGGAGCAGGGCTATCTGGAGGTGGGACGCGCAGTGCTAGCCGAGTTGATTGCCCAACAGGACTGGAGCGACCGCCCGGATTACCGGGGCGCGGTGGCCATGCACCCGACCGCGTTGAGCTTGGTGTTCTTTGGCGTGCCGTCGCTGCTAGGAGCGCTCGCCGAAGCAGGATTGGAGGAAGTACCGTGATGGATCGACCTAATATCATCCTCATTATGACTGACCAACAGCGCTTCGACACGATCGGCGCTTGGGGCTACGACTACGCGATTACGCCGGCGATGGACCGCTTGGCCGCGGAGGGGCTCTCCTTCCGCAATGCCTTTTGTCCAGGCGCGACCTGCATTGCCTCGCGGGCGGCGATCTTTACGGGTATGTACCCGCACAATACCGGCGTGTACAGCTTCGACCACTGGGCTAGTCACCGCAATTGGGTGCAAGACCTCAACGACGCGGGTTATCACTGCGTCAACATCGGCAAGATGCACTTTGCCCCGCGCGATGTCGCCGGGGGGTTTCACGAGCGGGTCGTGGTGGAGAATCCCACTAGCAAGAACCTCGCCATGGGTGGGGCGGACGACGATTGGGGCCGCTATCTGCGGATTCACGGCTTGGAGCGGCCCAACGATCGCAACAAGACCGACCCCAATTGGCTGCAGAAGTACCAAGGCGTCCCTTGGCACTTGGAGGAGCGCTTTCACTCGGATGTCTTTATCGGCGACTCAGCCTTGGCTTGGATCCGCGATTACAAGGGTCAACAACCGTTTTTCTTGCAAGTGGGTTTTACCGGCCCGCACGAGCCGTGGGACCCGCTGCCGAGACATATAGAGCAGTACGCGGGGCGTCCAATGCCCCCGCGCGTGCTGCGCGAGGGCGAGTTAGACGACAAGCCGCCCCAGCACGCGGCGCAGAGAAAGACGCACGCTGAGACCGAGCACGAGTCCGCGATCGATATGTTCTCGCCCAGCGAAGAGGACATCGCCCACATGCGGCGACACTACTACGCTAAGATTACCACGGTCGATGAGAAGCTAGGCGAGGTACTCGACGCGCTTCAGGCGCGGGGTTTCTTGGACAATAGTCTGCTGATCTTCTGCTCGGATCACGGCGAGTTGTTGGGCGATCACGGACTGGCGTACAAATGGCTGATGTACGATCCCGTGGTACACGTGCCGCTGATTGTGAGGGATAGCCGCAAGGAGTCAGGGGCGGGAAAAGAGGTCGAGGATTTGGTCTCGCTGATGGATTTAGGACCAACGATCTTAGAAGCGGCGGGCGTGGAGGTGCCTAGTTATCTAGAGGGCCGCTCGTTGCGGCCATACTTAGAGGGGGCTGCGGATTGTGCGCCGCGCGAGTGGGTGTTCTGCGAGGACAATTATCAGGTGATGATGCGCGGCCAGCGGCACAAGATGGTCTATTACATCGGCCAAGATCAGGGCGAGCTATACGACTTGGAGCAGGACCCGCACGAGTTGTGGAACCTCTGGGACCGACCCGAGCATCGGGAACTGCAAAACGAGCTTACGGCCCGCCTGCTCCGTTGGCTCGCCGCGAGCACGTACTACAATGCTGGCTACCGCCGCCAGCGCAGCCGGCAGTACGCAATGCGCTGGCCGCGGCCGAACGACGCGTTTTTACACGGGGCGCAGGCACAGCAGGTGCCGCGTTCGTTTGATCTCTAAGATTCAGCTAAGAATCCGGCGAGCAGATCGACGGCGTCCTCTCGATCTATTCTGCCGGTGTTGATCGTCAAATCGTAGAGCAGAGGGTCGTTCCAGTCGGCTCGGTGGAAGTTGCGCAGGTAGCTCTGCCGCCATTGATCGTGTTGTTCGATGAGTTTCTGCGCTTGCTCGCGATCCATGTCGCGGTTCTGCATCAATCGCTCAATCCGCATTTCGAGCGGGGCGATGATTTTGACGTGGCAGGCATTGGGGTGCTCGGCTAGGATGACTTGGCTGGCCCGGCCGACGATGACGGCCTTGCCGCTTTCGCCGAAATCCTGCACGAGGGTTGTGATGAGTAGCTGGTACGTGCCGCGGTCGAGGTACGTCGCTTCGCTAACATCGTGCTCGCGCATGTGGGGGAACTCGAGCCCAAACTCGGGCGCGTACGCGGCAGCCGATAAGGGGAAAGTCCCCGGAGCGACTTCGGGCACGAGCAATTTCTTGAGGAAGAACCTGAGCCGGCCCTCCCCCTTTTCGTCGTAGCGCTCAACCTCTTCGACTGAGGTCTCAGTGATGCTGGCGATCTCTTCGACGAGGCGGCGGTCGATGAATTCGTAGTCTAGCTTGGCGGCCAACTGCTCGGCGATCCAGTCGCCAAAGCTGCCGAGCTGACGGGCAACCGTGATGACAGTCATGGCGAGTCTCTTAGGTTGGAGTGCTTAGGTGCCAGTTGGTACTCATCATGTAAAGAGTATAAAAGGCGGATATTTGCCGTGTCAACGATTTTCCAACCGGCCCAACTGCGGTCCCAAGCGGATGGAATGGGTTTTGACAAGGCAGTAAATTGGGTCGCCGATGCCGAGTTGCATTTCCTCAATCGCTTCTGGGGTCGTCTTGACTGCCAGCCGACGCCCGACATCCACGTAAATGAGCTGTTTCCCCCCTACATCGGCAATTGCGCTGATGGTCCCCTGCAATGCATTGCGCACGCTCAGCCCTGTGGGGCGCTGGCGGGCGAGGACGATGTCGTCGGCGCGGATGCCGATGAAGAGGCGGCTGCCAACGGGTTGATCGCAGTAGGGAATTTTGAGCTGCTGACCGTGGCACAAAACCTCGCAGACGCCCCGCTCAGCGTCGGTCGCCGCGATTTCCACGTCGAGGACGTTTTCAAAGCCGTACTCTTCGACCAGTGGCAGGACTTGAGGGTGGGCGGCGATGGTGAAAAAATCGCCGTGCGCAATGACTTGGCCGCGATCGAGGACGACAACTTGGCTGGTGAGTTCGAGGATTTCGGCGACCGAGTGGCTGACGTAGAGAATGGGGATCTGCAGGGCGTCGCGGACGTGGCACAAGTAGGGGATGATGCGGTTTTTGAGGCCCTGGTCGAGCGAAGCCAGCGGCTCGTCCATCAGCAGGAGGCGCGGAGAAGTGAGCAGGGCACGGCCCAAGGCAACGCGCTGGCGCTCGCCGCCGGACAGGTGCCCTGGCCGGCGCTTGAGCAGGGGGCCGATTTCGAGCAAATCGACGATCTGGTCCAAGGCAAAGCGGCGCGCTGCCGCCGGCAGCAGGTCGCGGCCATAGCACAGGTTTTCCTCAGTGCTCAGGTGCGGGAAGAGCAAATCGTCTTGAAACACGTAGCCGATGCGGCGGTGCTCTGGCGGTAGATCGATGTGTTGGGTCGAGGAGAAGAGGGGTTGGCCGTCCAAGGATATTTCGCCGGCGTCCGGCCGCACTAGCCCGGCGACCACGTTGAGCAGCGAGGTTTTGCCCGCGCCCGACGGTCCGTAGATGGCGGTGACGGCGTGGTGACACTCTATATCGATATCGAGTGCGAAGGGGCCTAGTTGGCGTTGAGCGCGGAGGCAGAGCATTGCTAATGCGAGCGCAGGCGACGGGCCGACCACTCGCTGGCCACGAGAGCCAGCAGCGAGAGTGCGACCGACAGCAGGACCAGCCCGGTCGCGCGGCCTTCCCCGTCCGGTTGGTTGAGGTACGTGTAAATGGCCGAGGGAATGGTGCGGGTCTGCCCGGCGATATTGGCTGCAAAGATGATAGTCGCGCCGAACTCGCCCAAGGAGCGGGCAAAGCTCAACAGCGAGCCGACCAGCAGGCCGGGAGCGGCGAGGCGCAAGGTCACGGTCAGAAAGGTGCGCACCGGACCCGCCCCGAGGGTGCGGGCGACGCGCTCTAGGCGCGGGTCCACGCTCTCAATCCCGAGGCGCACGGAGCGCAGCATCAGGGGAAAGCCGACCACGGCCGAGGCCAGCACTGCGCCCTTCCAGTCGAAGGCCAATTGGAGGTCGAAGGCTGCGAGCACTGGGCCGAAGAGACCGCGGCGGCCAAAGAGCAACAGGAGCAGATAGCCGGTGACCACCGGCGGTAGGACCAGCGGCAGGTGACAGAGGCCGTCGAGCGCGATCTTGAGCGGAAACTCCCGCCGGGCCAGCAGCCAGCCCAGCAACACGGCCGGCAACAGGCTCAGCAGCACGCAGCAAAAGGCCACGCGCAGCGAGAGCAACAGGACTTGCACTTCCTCAGCGCTGAACACGTTGATCGCCCAAAAAGGTAAAGCCGTGTTTGCGAAAGATGCCGGCGGCCGTCTCCGAACTAAAAAATGCTAATAAATTGCGGGTCTGCGCACTGGCGCGGCCCTTGACGATGGCCGCTGGATAGACGATGGAGCGGTGCAGTGAGTCCGGCACCGTCGCTAAGGTTATTACGCGGTCGCTTTGGGCTGCATCCGTGGCGTACACCAAGCCAGCGGCGCACTCTCCGCGCTCTATGTACACTAGGGCGGCGCGGACGTCGGGCGCGGGTGCGATGCGGGTTTTGAGCACCGGCCACCAGCCCAACGCCTCTAGGGCTTGGCGGGCGTACTGGCCAGCCGGTACGTGATCGGGGTCGCCGAGGGCCAAGCGGCCAGCGAAAGCACCGGCAAAATCGAAATCCCTTGTCCAGCGGACGGCAAAAGATCCTCCCTTGGGTGCAATGACCACGAGGGCGTTGCCGAGGAGATCGACGCGAGTGTCTTGCTCGATGTGCTGGCGCGCTTGGAGATAGTCCATCCACTCGGCATTGGCAGAAAAGTAAATGTCGGCTGGCGCACCGGCGGCAATTTGTTTGGCCAAGGTCGAAGAACTGGCAACGGACAGGCGCATCCCCTCGTAGTGGGTGGCTAGTTCTGAGAGTGCAGAGTTTAAGCTAGCGGCGGCGAACACACTTTGGGCCGCTACTAGCGCGGGGCAGAGCAAGAGCAGTACGATGCTAAGTGTGCGCAGGGTCATGGCGCCAAAACTCGGCCAGCGACTGGGCGATATGGGCGGGGTTGCGGACGGAATGCACTGGGTGCCAAGAGGAGGGAAAGAGTTGGCGGTAGCGGCTTTGTGCAAAGCGGCGATCGACGAGGAGAATCGCGCCGCGGTCGCTCGCGGTGCGGATGACGCGGCCGGCGGCCTGCAACACGCGATTCATGCCCGGATAGACATAAGCGTACGCAAAGCCGGAAATCTCGCGCTCGTCGAAATAGTGGCGGATCAGGTCGCGCTCCAAGCACAGTTGCGGCAGCCCAACCCCGACGACTACCGCCCCGACCAGCCGCTCGCCGACTAAATCGATCCCCTCGCCGAAGACGCCGCCCATCACCGCGAAACCCACTGTATACTGTTCGGCCTGCAACGGCTCCGCGTCGAATGCGGAGAGAAACGCCTCGCGCTGGCGGTCGGACATGCCGCTTTCTTGGACGAGCAGGTCGATGTCCGGGTGAGCCTCGGCAAAGCGCGTCGCCACCTCCTCCATGTATTTGTACGAAGGGAAAAAGGCGAGGTAGTTGCCCGCGCGCTGGCTGACGAGGGCAGCGATGGACTCGGCGATATCGTCGTAGCTCTCGCCGCGCTTTTTGTACGTCGTCTCAATATGGTCGGCTAGGAGCAGGCGTAGATGCTCGGGCGGGAAGGGCGAACCGAGGCTCAACAGGGTATCTCCCTCCTCGCCACCGAGCAGGTCGCGGAAGTACGCCAGCGGCGAGAGCGTGGCCGAGAAGAATACGGCCGCGCAGCCGCGCGCTAGGGCTTGGCGGATATTGTGCGCTGGATCGAGACAGAAGATTCGGAAGCGAATATCCCGCCCTTGTTTTTCGGTGTATGTGGTGTAGTGTTCGTCGAAAAGCTCGCCGATGCGCTCAAAGCCCAGCAACCGGAAGTAGCACTCGATCAATTCGTCCCAAAAGGGCAAGGCCGCGCCCTGCTCTAGGACCTTTTCGGCGGCGCGGAGGACATTGTGAACCAGCGCCATTAAATCCGTTGATAGCTGCGGGCTAATCCAGCACTCTCCGTCGCCTTCCTGCTCGACCTCCTTGCCGAGCTTGGCAAAGTAGCGGTTGAGGGCGTCGAGCTGCTTGCTCAAATCGGGATGCGTCTTGCCGACTAAGCGCTTGAGCCCAGAGATCTCGGACTTGCACAGATCGGCCGAAAACATCTCGCGCGCCCGGTCGACGAGGTTGTGCGCCTCGTCAATCAGAAAGGCGTATTGCCCGCTGGTGTCCTGGAAGAAGCGCTTGAGGAAGGCACGCGGATCAAAGACGTAGTTGTAATCGCAGATGATGACGTCG
>JAPOYQ010000741.1 GCA_026706505.1 Gemmatimonadota bacterium | reverse complement strand
CAGGCCGTCGACGAGCTTGCCGCCCCGCACGATCGCGAAGCGGTACTTGCGGTCTGCTACGCGCTCGTCCAGCCAGACTTTGGCTTTGTGCAGGCGGTCAGGATCGAGGCCGGCCTCATCAGGGGGGGCCGTCTCCCAGTTATCCTTTGGCAATGTCATGGGGGCCAATGGCTTGCTCTTTCGTCAATGGGCAGAGCGGTATTCGATAAGGAGTATCAGCTCAGATTTTATTCTTCTCGATATAATCCCAGTTGATATTCATCCCCAACCCAGTCCGTTGGGGCACGTGGACAAAGCCCTGATCGTCCATCAGCTCGCCGTGTTCGTGCAGCCACGGGGCGGGTTGGTCGAAGTCGATGAAGGGATGCAATAGGCCGCGTTCGTAGAATTCGCCGTTGTGCATGGCGCACAGGGCGTGCAGGTTGCCAGGGCCGCCGCCGTGGATTTCGCAGCGCATGCCAAACGACTCGCACAGATGCACTGTTTTCATCAATGGGGTAAGGCCGCCCACGTCGCCCACACCACAGCGGCTGATGTCGCAGGCACCGGCTTTGATCCACTCAGCGCGCACGTACATTTTGCCTTCGCAGGTCTCAGGGCCGCAAATCGGTAAGCTGGTCTGCTCGCACAGCCAGATGTAGGACGACATGCTGTGTTCGTCCATGGGTTCTTCCATCCAGTAATAGTCGAGCTTTTCTAATTCCTTGGCTAGGAATAAGGCGGCCTCGCGGTCGTAGTAGTGGTAGGGGTCGAGCATACAGGGCACGTCGGGGCCGACCGCGTCGCGCACGGCGGCGCAGGCTTCAATGTCGCGCTTGGGGTCGGGCGCGCCGGCGTAGGGGGGCTGCCAAGTGTGCAGTTTGAAGGCGGGGTATCCGCGTTCCATGCACCACTGGGCGTAATTGGCGTAATCCTCGGGCGTGGCCAGGCCGCCTTTGAGGTCGTCGCCGCACATGGTGGAGGCGTAGGCTGGCACTTTGTCGCGCAAGCCGCCCAACAGTTTGTACACGGGTTGCTCTAGGGCGCGTCCGGCCAGATCCCACAAGGCCAGGTCAACGGCCATGAGCACTTGGTCGGACAGCGTGCCCAGATTGAGGCGCTGGCGGTGGTTGAGGTCGCGCCAGATTTTTTCGCGGTAAAAGGGGTCTTCGCCGACTATCGCGGGTTTGACGAGGCTGTCGATAATTTGGGCGTTGACGCTATACCAGTAGCCGGAGACGCCTTCGTCAGTGTCTATCTGCAGCAGGGTTTGGGTGGTTTCGCGCTCGGGGCCGGGATGGCCGTGGCCGTCGGAGTCGCGTTCGGTATTGGTGATGGTTTTGAAGCGAATGGTCTCTACTTGGGTGATTTTCATACGTCGTCCTTTCGCGGATGGCGACCTCAAGTCGCCGGTTACATTACTCAAATCCCGCTTTCTGCAATCAGTCGCCCGACAATCTCCACGGACCGCTCCATGCACTCTCGCCCGTATGCGTCGCTGGCGTCGCGTGGATCTTCGCCGCCGACTCCTTGCGGCCACACGTTCCGATCTGCCGACAATTGTCCGATGTCTACCAAATCCTCTTGATAGTACATCACCAGCGACGTTTCATTGCGCGCGGCGTGGTCCATCTGGCTTTTCCATTCCTGCGATATTTCGTCCGTAACTCCCGCTAGCTTGAGGCCAAAGCGCTGCTCCCGCTCGGCCATGGCCTCGCGCCAAGCCCAGCGGCTCGGCCCGTGTCCGTCGGCGAACACAAACTTGAAACCAGCGCGCTTGATCTGCGCTAGGATCGCATCGACTAGCATTCCGAAAAATCCGTCCGACACCCAGTAGCAACTGCCGTCTAGCTGCCGGTGTGGCTCGGTGCTGTCGGCGCAGTCCATGCCGTGGAGCACTTCGCCGCCGCCGCGATCCCACGCCCGGTCCGGCCCGAGGTGAATCGGCGGCATGACGATCCCGCCAAAGCGCTTGGCGCACTCGATCATCAGCTCTTCGCTCTGGATCGCGTCGCTGCCCAAGGGCAAGTGCTCGCCGTGCCATTCGAGCGTGCCCAGCGGTAGATACGCAACCGGCCTAGCCGCCAGCCTCTGGCGAAACTCCCACGGCAGCAAATCGGAATATCTGACTTTTTCCATTGAAAATTTCTCCCTTAACGTTGTGAGATTCGATAGCCGGGTCGTTCTGGCCTGAACAAATCGGGATTTAGTCTAACGCCCAAACCGCTGCCTTGGGGCAGATTCACATATCCGCCGTTGATTTCCACCTCCACGTCGATCAGTTCTCTATAGACCGTTTGGATATGCGCCCGCACGGTTTCCTGATAACAGCAATTGGCTATTGCCGCTCCCACGTGCAAGCCGGCGAAGAGCGTCAGCGGGCCAGTGCAATCGTGCATGCTGACCGGCACATTATAGGTCTGCGCCAGATGGGCGATTCGCGCGGTCTCAGAAATCCCGCCGACCCAGGTTGGGTCGATCATCACGTAGTCAGCGGCTTGGTGCATCAGCACGGAGTTGTAATCGGCGCGGCTCAATAGCATCTCGCTGACGGAAATGGGCATTCGGCTCTGGCGGCGGAAGTCGGCGACTGTGTCGAGATTGTCCATTTTGATCACGTCCTCCAGCCACAGCGGCGCGACCTCGCGCAGTGCCTCGGCGATGCGCAGGGCCGCTGGTAGCTGGAAATGCGCGTGGCCATCGACGAATATGTCGAGGTCCATGCCCACCTTGTCGCGGATCTCGCGCAGGGGTTGTACGCCTTCCTCGATTGCGCGGTGCGGAATGCGCGCCGGGCCGTATTGGATGGCCGCTTGGTCAAAAGGCCAGACTTTTAAACCGCTATAGCCCAGTTCGACCAGCTCTTCGGCCAGCGCCACAGGCTCGTGGAACAGCTTCCAAGAATCGCCCAGCGGCCCCGGCTCGCCGATAGCGCCAAAGCCGGGCCAGCCTTTGCGTCCGGTGGTGCTCGGCCCGTACTGCGGGTTGCCGCAGCTATTGTACACCAGAATTTTGTCGCGCACTGGCCCGCCGAGCAGGCGATAGATCGGCTGGTTGCAGACTTGGCCGAGAATGTCCCACAGCGCCACGTCCAGCGCTGACAGAGCGCGGATCTCCGTGCCCCGGACGCCAAAATTCGCGGCTCGTTCGTAGAGGAAGCGCCAGTGCGATTCGATGGCCAGCGCGTCTTCGCCGAGCAGCCGGCGCGCCATCCAGTCGTGCAGCATGGCCTGTACGGCTTCGGCGCAGTAATACGTTTCGCCGTGGCCGATGAGTCCGGCGTCGGTGTGGATGCGCACCAGCAGCAGGTCGGGGAACAGGTCGAGCGGCTGCACGGATTCGATTGCGGTTACGGTGACTTTGCCCTCGTCAATGGGGGACGGGGGCAGGTGGGGTTTTGCCGTCATTTAGTATCCCTTTTCTAGGTCGCACACGTTCAATAGGTCTTCTCCCGCCAGATAGCGGTGAAGATTTTCTACGAAGATGGCCTTGCGGCGCTCGATCAATTGCACGGACTCGGCCGAGGTGTGCGGCGAGATTAGCATGTTGGGCGCGTCCCACAGCGGGCTGTCGGGCGGCAGCGGCTCGACCTCCGTCGCGTCGAGCGCGGCTCCGCCGATTCGGCCCGCGTGCAGACCCTCGGCCAGTGCTTCCTCATCGACGATCCCGCCGCGCGAGACAACCACGACAAACGCTCCTTCTTTGAGCAGGGCGAGCCGTTGTGGATTGATCATTCCGGTCGTCGCCTCGGTTCGCGGTGCCGTTATCACTAGCCAGTCGATCATCCCGAGCATCTCGTCCAAGCGCTCGACCGGCCACACCGCGCACACTCCCGGAGGTGGCTCCATCGGCAGGATATCCACCGCGTACACTTCGATTCCGAACGCTGCGGCCCGAGTGGCCACGCCCCGGCCAATATCTCCCATCGCCAGTACCCCCATTTTGGTCCCGGCCAATTCGATGATGCGCCGCTCATAGCGCTTGGTATTCCACTGGTGGTTGCGCTGATCTTCGAGCAGTTCGGGGATCCGGTGGGCGTGCGCGAGTATTGCGGCGAAGACGTGGTCGGCCATGGGCACGACATGCGTCTCGCGTGCGTTGGTCATCACCACGTCTCCCGTGCGAAATTCCGGTATGTCGCGCACGATCGGGTCGAAGCCGATGCCGACAAAGTGGAACCACTTGAGTGTTTTTGCCGCTAAAAATACGGGCCGTCTCATCAAGCCAAACACAACCTCTGCATCGGCCACCTCTTGCACCTGCTCCGCTTCGTCATACACTGGGTAAAAGTCCAACTCGGGGAAAGCCGTTCGCAATTCTTCGACGAAGGATTCCCCCATATCAAATGTCAGTACGACCTTCACGCTGACAGTCCTTTCTCAGGGGCGAATTTCGATTTCGCGCAGATTTTTTTATAATGCCGGTTAAGTTAGCGAAAAAAGAGATTGAGGAGAAAAGCGGGTGAGCTGTGCGGAGATTTTTACGAGGATAATTTGACGGAGATACAGGAGTTTAGAATGGATCAGCAATGGCGGGAACGGCTGGGGACGGTGAGGCTGGAACCTTGCGCGTCGGTGGTAGCCGGTAGCTATCAGCAATGGACTTTGACCCTGACCGTGGGGAGCTACGGCATTGACGAGGGCGGCACCATTAAGATTGCCCAGCGCCTCGCCTGCGATATGCAGCCGGCCCAGTTCAGCGATCCGGCCGCGCCAGCTTATTGCACAGTGCAGACCAATGGGGCGGCCAAGCTGGCACCGCGCTTTGCCCCCAAGGGACACGAGCGGCCGTGGATGATCTGGTGCGTGGTGATTGATGTGTACGACGGGTCCCTCGCGCCCGGCGATACCGTGACCGTGGTCTTGGGTGAGCGCAGCGGCGGTTCGCCGGGGATTCGGGTGCAGACCTTTGTCGAGTCGGCCCACGAATTCCGCGTTTTCGTCGATCCGACCAATGCTTCAGTGGCTCGGGCCGTGGCGGATTCGCCCAAGTTTCCCATTGTCGCTGGAGAGGCCGTGGAATTGGTGTGCATAGCGCCGAGCCAGGCGGTGGTGGGGGAAGCGGTCGAGGTTTTTGTCAAAGGGCAGGATATGTGGGGCAATCCGACGGCTGTGGCAGGGCCGGTTGAACTGAGTTGGGAAGGGGAAGGGGAGGTCGTGGTCGAGGGGTGTAGGGTGTCTTTTGGCACTCCGGGTAGTGGACGGCTGATTGCGGCGGCGGATGGCTTGCGCTGTTACAGCAATCCTGTTGCCGTTTCTGAGACAGCGTCTCAGTGGCACCGCTACTGGGGGGATTTGCACGCTCAGTCCGACGCTACCGTCGGCATAGGCACGGAGGAGGAGTACTTCACTTTTGCGCGCGATTGGGCGAGGGTGGATTTTGCCTCGCATCAGGGCAATGATTTCCAGGTTGATGACCAAGACTGGCAGCGGCTCAACGAGACAGTGCGGGCTTTCCATCGGGACGGCGAGTTCGTCGTCTTTCCCGGGTACGAGTGGTCGGCCAATTCTCCGGCTGGTGGGGATCGCAACGTCTTTTACTTTGCCGAGGGGCTGCCCATTGTGCGCAACAGCCACTGGCAGATCCCGCACGTGCCCGAGGACGAGGTGTCGCCCGCGCATCCGGCTGATGTGTTCTTTGCCCGGCTCGCTCACTTGGTGCCGCGCGACCAAGTGATTATCGGCTCGCACGTGGGTGGACGCTGGGCCGACGTGAAGGCGTATTTCGACCCCGAGGCGCACAATCTGGTGGAGGTCGTCTCGAGCTGGGGCGTGTTTGAGTGGATGTTGTTCGACGCGCTGGACTGCGGCCATGTGGTCGGGGTCATGTGCAACAGCGACGGCCACAAGGGGCGGCCTGGGGCTGAGGGGCCGGGGGCTGGGGAGTTTGGTATTGCTGGTGGTCTGACTTGCGTTTTGGCTGGAGAGTTGTCGCGCGCGGGCGTGTGGGAGGCTCTGTGCAGTCGGCGCTGTTACGGCACGACTGGTGCGCGCATACTTCTAGATGTACAGATAGCTGGTGCGCTCATGGGGGCGGTGGTGACAAATGTGGACTCGGTGGATATTCGCGCCCGGGTTGTGGGGGCGGCACCGCTAGAGGCGTTGCAAGTGTATCGCGGTCGGGAATTGCTCGCCGAGGTTCAGCCGCCTGAATTCCGGGATTTGGGGCATTCCAACAGGGTGCGGCTGATGTGGTCTGGCTCGCGGATGCGTGGGCGTGGACGACGAGTGGATTGGTCTGGGGTTATTCGCACCACCGAGGCGACTATTTTGAAGGCGACCACGGTTAGCTTTGACTCTGCGGCTGACGGGATCACCGCGACCGAGCCGCAGGCCGTGGCTTTT
>JAPOYQ010000322.1 GCA_026706505.1 Gemmatimonadota bacterium | reverse complement strand
GCAACCTCGATTTTCCTACAGCAGTAGCCCCCGTCGGCGAGGCCATCCGCAGCCAGATCAGCCGTCGACTGAGCCTGCTGCAAGAGTTGGGACTAGAATACCTGCAACTAAACCGCCGCGCCGACACCCTGTCGAGTGGGGAGTTTCAGCGGCTGCGCCTCGGGTCCGCCCTGTCGTCGGGCACCACGCAGATGCTCTACGTGCTCGACGAACCCAGCGCCGGTTTGCACGCGCGCGACGCCGCCCAGCTCCTAGACGCGCTCAGGACACTGCGCGACGCCGGAAACTCCGTGTTCCTAATCGAACACGACGCCGCACTTTTGCGCGGAGCCGACTGGCTGGTCGATATGGGACCGGGCGCCGGGATCGCCGGAGGACAGATCGTAGCCGAGGGCACGCCGAGAGAGGTAGCCGCAGCCGAGTCTTTGACCGGACGCTATCTGCGCGGTGCGATGCAATTGCCGCGCACCCAAGCGCGCCAGCCACAGGGGTGGTTGGTACTATCCGGTGCCCGCGGCCACAACTTGCGCCAACTCGAGGTAAAATGGCCGTTGGGAACCTTGATCTGCGTGACCGGGGTTTCCGGGTCGGGCAAAAGCTCGCTGGTCAGCCACACCCTGCATCCACTCTTAGCGGCTAAACTGCACGGCGCTCAGCGTCGCCCCCTGCCCTACAGCGCTTGCACTGGAACTGAGCAGGTAACGCGCGTTGTCGCGGTTGATCAGCGGCCCATCGGCCGCAGTGCGCGCTCGAACGCGGCGACCTACACGGGGTTGCTAGCGCCGATTCGCCGCCTGTTTGCCGACCTGCCCGAAGCCCGCCTGCGGGGCTACCGACCCGGGCACTTCAGCTTCAACGCCCCAGAGGGAGCCTGCGACCTGTGTAAGGGCCGGGGGGTACACAGCACGCGCCGAGGCGCATTCGACGACCTCGAAGTCGTCTGCCCCTCTTGCAGTGGACGGCGTTACCGCGCCGAGGTCTTGGACGTGCGATTCCATGAGCACCACATCGCCGAAGTGCTGGAACTGAGCGTGGCAGAGGCGAGCGAGCTTTTTGCAGCCGTGCCCCAAATCGCGCAACGGCTAGCAACCCTCGCGGAAGTGGGCTTGGGATATTTGCACCTCGGCCAACCAGCGACCAGTTTTTCCGGCGGCGAGGCGCAGCGAGTTAAGTTGGCGGCCGAATTGGGACGCTCGCGTCAAGATCACGCGCTCTACATCCTCGACGAACCGACTTCGGGCCTGCACTTGGAGGATGTGCGCTTGCTGCTCGCGCTGTTGCAGCGCTTAGTTGACGAGGGCAATACCGTAGTGGTGGTCGAACATCACATCGAATTTATCGCGGCCGCCGACTGGGTCATCGACTTGGGGCCGGAAGGCGGGGAAGCCGGTGGAGCGATCACAGCTTGTGGTCGTCCCGAGGAAGTGGCCAGCGCGGCCGGCTCCCATACGGGCGCATACTTGCAGCAGTTGTTTGCCGCGCAAGGCTGAGCGATTGAGGAGACTTTCATTGGACCTACAAAAAATACAAGCCTATATGCAGCAAGAAGGGATCGGCGCTTGGCTGGTGTACGATTTTCGCGGCGGCAATCCGGTCTTGTGGCAGTTGTTGGGCCAGCGACGGCATACTACCCGACGCGTCTTCCTCATCGTGCCAGCGGCGGGCGCGCCGCGCTTGCTCGGCTCAGCGGTCGAGCCGGAGGCCCTCGCCGGGCTGGGCATAGATATCGCCCATTACGCTAGCTGGGAACAGCTACATGCCCTGTTGCGCGATGCGGTGGAGGGTCTGCCGCAGGTAGCCATGGAGTACTGGCCCGGAGGCACGCTGCCCATGGTCTCTTGGATCGATGGCGGCACCTTAGAACTAGTGCGATCCCTCGGCCCCGAAGTGGTATCTTCGGCCGATCTGTGCCAAATCGCCTTGGCCACGTGGAGCGCGGACGCACTCGCCTCGCACCGCGACGCCTGCCGCCAAGTAGCCGAAGTCAAAGACGCGGCCTTTGAACACATCCGCGGCCGCCTCCACACCGGCCTCACCGAGTTCGACGTCCAATCATTCATCGTCGCCGAACTGGAGCAGCGCGGCCTCGACAGCGGGCATCCGCCGATCGTCGGCGTCAATGGCAACAGCGGCAATCCGCACTACGAGCCGCACGCGGACACGGCCGCCCCCATCGAGCCGGGCGCTTGGATCCTCATTGACCTGTGGGCGCGCCACCCCGGCGAGCAGCACGTGTTCGGCGACATGACTTGGGTCGCCTTTGCCGGCCCGCACGTGCCCGCAGCTCACGCCGAGGTCTTTGCCGCAGTGCGCGAAGCGCGCGATCAAGTGCTGGAACAGCTCAACGCCGCGTGGCGCGCCGACGAAGTACTACAGGGTTGGCAACTCGACCAAGTGGCGCGCCAAGTCCTAACAAAGCACGGCTTGGGCGAGCAGTTCGTCCACCGCACAGGGCACAGCCTCGGCCCAGGGCCGAGCATCCACGCGCTAGGTGTAAACCTCGACGACCTAGAGACCCACGACGCGCGGTCAATCCTACCGGGCACGGGCTTTTCCGTCGAGCCGGGCGCGTACCTGCCGGAGTTCGGCGTGCGGCTCGAAGTCAATGTGTACGTGAACCCAAAGACCGGACCAGAAGTTACAACCCCCATCCAAAACGAAGTCATCCTCTTGCTTTGAGCCTCGGAATCGTCCTCGTCAGCGGTGGGCTCGACTCTTGCGTCACCGCCGCCATTGCCGCACGCCGCGGCCCCTTGGCCTTTCTCCACTTGCGCTATCGCCAGCGCACCGAGGAACGCGAATTCGCGGCGTTTTCCGTCCTCGCGGATCACTTCCAAGTAGAGACCCGCCTCGTGGTGGACGTCGATTACATGCGCCAGATCGGCGGCTCCAGCTTGGTCGATGCAACCCAGCCCATCCCCGAAAACGGAGACGCAGATAACCTACCCACGACCTACGTCCCCTTCCGCAACGCCAACCTCCTCGGCGTGGCCGTAGCTTGGGCCGAGGTCATCGGCGCAACCGACATCTACATCGGTGCCCACGAAGCAGAGAGCCACTACCCGGACTGTCGGCGAGAATTTTTCGCCGCTTACGAACACATGGTCGCCGCAGGTACCGGCCCCCAAACCCAAGTCCGCATCCAGACCCCGCTCATCGACTGGGACAAAGCCGCCATCGTCCGCTACGGCCTCGAGCTAGCAGCCCCCCTGCACCTGACCTGGTCCTGCTATCAGCGCGAAGACCTCGCCTGCGGCCGCTGCGAGAGTTGCCGCATGCGCTTGGCGGGCTTTCGCCGAGCCGGTGCCGACGACCCCTTGCCCTACAACTCTATTCCAAGGAGCTAACCATGCTAATCGGCTACGTCAGTGACGAACGCTACATCGCCCTGCACGACGTGCAGTTTGAAATCGCCAATGAAAACCTGCACGTCGAAACCCGCTCGCGGGCCACCGGCGAGGTCTTCGCCGACGTCCCCCCCGGCCCCTACACCGTGACCTTGCAAAAAGACGGTTTCGGCCCCAAGCGCGGACAGATCAACATCCATCCCGAGCGGCCGCACCAATTCCGCTTGCTCGCGCATCAGTTGCTCGGCTACGCCTGGCCCAAGTGGGTCCAAACAGGCGAGCAATCCGAGTTTCGCGTCCACTCGCTCGAAGCCTACCGCCTCGATTTGTGGCGCTACGGCTGGCAAAAAGAGCACATCCGCCCGCTGGGCTGGTTCGACGAGCACGGGCCGCGCGCCACCATGCAAATCACCCCGGACGGCGACTACACGCAGACCGGGGTGACGTGGAACAAGTTTGGTTACACCAGCCCCAACCACAAACAGTTCGTCACCGCGCCGGAACGCTCTGGCCTATACTACTTCCACGCCAAAGGCGAGTCCGGCGCGTTTTTCTCCTTTCCCTGGATCGTCGCCCCAGCCGCCCCCAGCGCGGACATCGCAGTCCTCGCCGCCAACATCAACTGGAATGCGTACAACAACTTCGGCGGGCGCTCCAACTACATCCATCCCGACTGCTTTCCGCCCACGCCGACGATCAATGCCCGCTTAGAACTCAAGCGCTACACCGACCCCGAGCACATCAACTACGACGCCGAGGACTACGCTCCCCTGTCCTTCGACCGGCCCGAGCCGATCAACCACATTCCCGAGGGCGTCGAGATCACCGACCCCATCGCGGGACGCGCGGCCTGTCATGTCGCCCCAGCCGAGTGGCGCTTCCTCGGCTGGCTAGAACGCGAAGGTTATGCTTACGACCTGTACGCCGAGACCCAATTTCACTTTGACCAACTCGACCTCGACCAATACAAAATCCTCATCACCACCACCCATCCCGAGTACTGGTCGCGCAAGATGTACTACGACGTCAAGGCATGGGTGCGCGAGCGCGGCGGCAAATTCATGTATTTGGGCGGCAACGGCCTCAACTGCGAGGTGGAGTTGCTCGACGAGCAGACGATGAAGGTCAAAAACGGCGACGGGCGCGTCCAGCGAGCCGAGGGCCACGAGAGCCGCTTTCACCAGTACAACGAGTCTGAGGCCAATCTGCTCGGCGTGGTCTTTACCCATCCGGGCATTATGACGGCCGCACCGTACCAAGTCCTCGCCGCCGACCACTGGATTTTTGCCAACACGGGCGTCAAAAACGGCAATACCTTCGGCGAGGCCAGCCTACACGAGCGGATCCCCGGCGGAGCCTCCGGCCACGAGACCGACAAAACCTCGCCCTTTTCGCCCCCCGGCACCGAAATCGTCGCTCGCGGCCTCAACCCCGACCAAGGCGGCGCGGAAATCGTCCACTACGAGACGGCCAGTGGCGGCGCGGTTTTTTCCGTCGGCTCCATCACCTATCCAGCCTCGATTCTCGTAGATGAAACCGTCTCGCGCATTACTACAAACGTCATCGAGCGCTTTGGCGCAGCATAGCCAAGGTACCCGTTTGGTTTTATTCTAAATGATTTAACCAACCGGATGTTTTTTGACCAACCGTAGGGGCAGGTTTCAAACCTGCCCCTACAAGGAATCCCGATGACGAAATGACGACAACCAACACCGACCTGAACTGGATCGCCAACTACATCTGGGGCATCGCCGACGATGTCCTACGCGACCTATACGTGCGCGGCAAGTACCGCGACGTGATCCTGCCGATGACTGTGCTGCGCCGGCTCGACGCAGTGCTGGAGGACAGCAAGCAAGCGGTCCTCGACATGAAGGATACCCTCGACAACGCCGGCGTCATCGAGCAGGATCCAACCCTGCGGCAGATCGCTGGACAAGCCTTCTACAATACCTCCAAGTTCACCCTCAGCGACCTGCGCGCCCGCGCCAATCGCCAGCAGCTTGAAGCCGACTTTCGGGCTTGGCTCGACGGGTTCTCGCCCAACGTGCAGGACATCCTCGAAAACTTCGAGTTCCGCAACCAAGTCTCGCGGCTTTCGAGGGCCGATGCCTTGGGCACGCTGATCGAGAAGCTGACCTCGCCCGATATCAACCTGAGCCCAGCCCCGATACACTACGCCGACGGCACGATCAGGCACCCCGGCCTCGACAACCACGGCATGGGCACGATCTTCGAGGAGCTGATCCGGCGCTTCAACGAGGAAAACAACGAGGAGGCGGGCGAACACTGGACCCCGCGCGACGCCGTAACCCTGATGGCGAAGCTGGTCTTCCTACCCGTCGCCGACCAGATCAAATCCGGCACCTACCTGATCTACGACGGAGCCTGCGGCACTGGCGGTATGCTGACCGTGGCCGAGGACGTGCTTCAGCAACTCGCCACCGACCACGGCAAGGAAGTCTCCACCCACCTATACGGCCAAGAGATCAATGCCGAGACCTACGCCATCTGCAAGGCCGACCTACTGCTGAAGGGTGAAGGAGACGCGGCCGACAACATCGTGGGCGGCCCAGAACACTCCACTCTGGCCAACGACGCCTTCCCGTCCCGCGAGTTCGACTTCATGCTCTCCAATCCGCCCTACGGCAAGAGCTGGAAGACCGATCTGGACCGCATGGGCGGCAAGCGCGACATGCGCGACCCGCGCTTCGTAATCGAGCACGACGGCGATCCCGAGTATTCCCTAGTCACCCGTTCCAGCGACGGCCAGATGCTGTTCCTCGCCAACAAGCTCTCCAAGATGAAACCGGGTGGCAGCCGCATCGCCGAGGTCCACAACGGCAGTTCCCTGTTCACCGGCGACGCTGGCCAAGGCGAGAGCAACATCCGCCGCTGGATCATCGAAAACGACTGGCTGGAGGCCATCGTCGCCCTGCCGCTCAACATGTTCTACAACACCGGCATCGCCACCTACGTC
>JAPOYQ010000332.1 GCA_026706505.1 Gemmatimonadota bacterium | reverse complement strand
GGAGGCGCGATCGCTCCGCCGGCTGCGATCGCCAACGCCATCAACGACGCCCTTCGACCGCTTGGCGCCGAGATCACGGAATCTCCCATTACGCCTCGCCGGTTGCTGGCGGCAATCGCGGCGGCACAATCGGGCGGGCAGGGGAACGCCGGGCAGGTGCAATGAAGCCGGTCGCTTTCGACTATGCGCGGCCATTCTCGCTGTCCGAGGCCGTTGCATTGCTTGACGCAGGAGGCACCGCGGCCAAGGTGCTGGCCGGCGGGCAAACGTTGGGACCGATGCTCAACCTGCGCCTGGTTCGACCCGAGCTCCTGGTCGATGTTACGCGAATTCCCGAACTGACACGGATGGAAGAGGAGCCGGAGTCGATCGTTCTCGGCGCCTGCACGACGCACGCGGCTATCGAGGACGGGCGCATTCCGGAGGGAACCCGTGGCCTCATGCCGGCGGTTGCGCGCGGAATCGCGTATCGTGCAATCCGCAACCGCGGCACGATCGGCGGCAGCCTGGCGCACGCCGATCCGGCCGCGGATTGGATTACCTGGCTCACGGTCGTCGACGCGGAAGCTCTGATCTTCGGACCGTCCGGGCGCCGCTCGGTCCCGATCGCGGCATTCATGACCGGCGTTTTCGAAACCGTCATGGAGGCGAGCGAAATCCTGGAAGCCGTCCGGGTTCCCAAAGTCGCCGCGGGAACCCAATGCGGCCTCTACAAGGTCTGCCGCAAAACAGGCGAATTCGCGGATGCCATAGGCGCCATCCTCTGGGATCCGGAACGGTCGTTGTGCCGGCTTGTCGTGGGCGCCACCGATTCGACACCGATCGTCCTGGAAAACCGCGCGGATCTGTTTGGCGGTGCAATCGATCCGCCGCTTCACCCGCGTTTCGACCGGCAAAGGGCGGCCGTTGCCCTCGGCGAACACGGTCTGGTCGATCCCTTTGACCGGCAGGTTCATGCGGTGGCGCTGGAGCGGGCTGTCCGGCAGGTGGAATGAGTCCGAAAACGATCAGCCTGACCGTTAACGGCGAGCCGGTCTCCGCCACGGTGGAACCGCGGCTGCAACTCGCCGATTTTTTACGCGAGCATCTGCTGCTCACCGGCACCCATCTCGGCTGTGAGCACGGGATTTGCGGCGCGTGCACGGTCGAAATCGACGGGCAGATCGCCCGTTCCTGCATCGCCTACACCGTCGCCTGCGACGGTGCAGAGGTGCGCACCATCGAAGGGTTCGACGACGATGCCGTCATGGCCCGGATTCGCAGGGCATTCACCGAAAATCACGCGCTGCAATGCGGCTATTGCACACCCGGCATGCTGATCGCTGCGCGCGATATCGTCACCCGGCTCCAGGACGCGGACGAGCGCCGCATCCGCGAGGAATTGAGCGGCAATCTTTGTCGCTGCACGGGGTATGTCGGCATCGTGAATGCCGTGCAACAGGTGTTGGAGAAACGTTCGGAAAGCGGCGGAGTCTCTCCTGTGGCACAAGCGGTATCCGACGTCGCGGACAGCGCGGTACCGGCCGAAGCAAGCACGGGACAAAACGCGGTACCCGATCCGAACACTGCGCCACCGCGAACACGACCGGGGCTTCCGGGATCAGCGGACACAGGAAACGAAACAGGCGGTGAAAGACGAGAGAGCGGCCTCACAACATTGCGCCAGACTTTCTCGGCCGCCCATCCGCCATCCGTTGTCTGGGATTACTTCTGCAACGTCGAACAGGTGGCGACCTGCATGCCGGGCGCCGCACTGACCGCGCCCGTGCAGGACAATCGAATCGAAGGTCGGATCGACATAAAGCTCGGTCCGATGCGAGCAAGTTTTGCCGGCAGGGCGAACCTGACGCGGGACGATGCCCGTCGGGTCGGATCGATCGAGGGCGCCGGCCGGGATCGCCTGACCTCTACCCGTGCCAAAGGGCGGGTCGAATACAGGTTGCGCGAGGAATACGAGGGCGCTGCGACACGTGTCGACGTCGAGGTCGGCTTCGCCCTCGCAGGTCCGCTCGCCCAATTCAGCCGAGGCGGGATCGCGAACGATCTGGCCACACGGCTGACCGAGCAGTTCGCAGCCAACCTGCAGGCGCGCTTGGATGAGGCGTCCGGCGCAAGCCTCGATCGCCCGGATCCGCTGGCGAATTCCGAGCTTCACGCGGGTCGGTTGGTATTCTCGGTACTATGGAACCGTATAAAGGCCTTCTTCGGTACTCGGCCGGATCGCTGAGCGCAAGAGCCTCGCGATGGCGAGTACGGCGGTGCGATTATCGCAAGCTACGCAAGGGATTTGAGACTGGTCAGAGGCGGGCAAAATATGTATAATGCGATTCGCAGAATAAATGTGCGGTGCAGAGGCGACAATAAATTCCCCCAGCCGGATGTCCAGGATTAGGAGGATTCGAATTGTCCAGACAGATAGACTACAAGGGTTTGTGTGAACGTTTAGTGACCAAACTAAAGCTGGAAACGGTTCCTGTAGCCGTGCAATTCAGTACTGAACCGCCCGAGGACGTTCCCAAACTCGACAGTGGAACGAAAGCGTGTTCCATGCTGGATATAGCACGGCTTGAGGGAAAGACATTTTACACGACACAAGATAATCATTCTTGCAAGAACGGTAGTTTCTACTTGGGATTGGAAAAGCCCTTCAAGAGCTTGCAAACAGGAGACTGGTTTGCGGGAAAATACCCTGACAAGGGCAGAAGCATGTACCCAAGTCCGGTGGTCGCCCGTCGCAGTAACGATCATTACATAACGATTGAACAGGATACTGTGAGCGTTATTTCATATGCCCCTCTAGACAAATGTCCATTTGATCCTCAACTTGGAGGAATTATCGTTGCCCTTATGTGCACCCCGAAACAAGCACTCTATTTGACAAGATCGGCTACCTATCACATTGGGGGCGCCGTACAGGGAATTACGGGCCCGACCACATGTTCGATGATAATGGCCGCGCCGTTCGTACGGGGGGAGATGTTTACGACCCACGGCTGCTACGGCGGAAGGTTATTTACCAAGATCAAGACGGAAGAGGAGTTCGTTGGGTTTCCTGTTGAAATGCTGGACAACATCGTGGATGCTCTTGAGCGGATACTCGAAGATCGACCGGATCTGAAGAATCTCCTGGCTGAAGAAGTGGGTGTCTACCATACTGCGACTGAAGAGGAAATTCGGGTCCAGATGGCGACAGGCTCTCTTGCCGAGATACCCGAATGATATGCTAGTTTGGCGTGTGCTCGGCAGCTAACCCCGGAGAAATGACGACACGGGAGCAGGCCTGTCTAACTCAACCAACTGAATTGTTTCGGCAAGTACGTCGATCTTGGGAACGTGCCGGCTGATTGGATCGAAGACAGAATTGGCCTGCCGGATCGTGCGGGAACAGCTTGATTGGTCCTGATCTTCGATAAAAGGGCCAGTTTGCTTGGGCATCTAGACAGCTAGTTCGTCTGTCTTTCCCTTGTACTTCAGGAAGTAGTTTCGGGTAATGTATATCAATAACCTGTCAAACAGCATTCCGAGTACACCCAATACGATTATTCCCACAATCACACGATCTGTCCGGTAGAAGATCGCCGAATTCATGATCAGAAATCCGAGTCCGGCCTGAGCGGCAATCATTTCTGCCGACACGACAATACGGAATGCAGTAGCAATCGCTTGTCGATTCCCCTCAAGAATAAACGGTAAAATCCCCGGGAGAAGTACATGAAAGAATATCTGTCTCCGTGAGGCATTGAGGTTTTTGGCTACCCTGAGGTAAACCACATCAAAGTCGTAGACGCCTTCGATGACGCTCACGATGATGACGAAGAAGGTGCCAAACCACATTATGAACAGCTTGCTGCTCTCGCCCACACCGAACCACAGAATTGCGAGGGGCAGGAATGCCAGCGCAGGTATTGGTCGAATGAATTCCAGTATCGGTTCGAGGAATGACCGCACCAGCCGAATCGTAGCGATCAGCAACCCGATCGGAACTGCAGTCACGAAGCCCAAGATAAAGCCGACAATGATGCGATACATGCTCGCATTAATATTTTCGATCAGTTCACCATTACCCAGCAAGTCCAGGAAGGCGTACCATACGGCCACGGGGGACGGCATCAAGGTGCGGTTGATCAATTCGTGCTCGGCTGCGAAGTACCATGCGGCAGCCAGCATAGCGATCGTCGACCCACCATAAAGCCAGTGGATGACCGTACTTTCGCGCCGTTCACCCGGTGCCGATTCGGCTTGGGCGGAGGCGGGAGGCAACGGTCGAACGTCGCTGGACGGATTGGTTGGAGCAGTGTTTGTCATAGCAGTTGCTCGAGTTCGAACACCCAGTCATAGACAGCGCGATTTCGCTCGCGCGGATGCGGAATATCGATAGGCACGATTTTCTTTACTCGGCCCGGACCTTCTGTAAGCACCACAATTCGATCGGCGAGCAACACACTCTCGACGATATCGTGCGTAACAAAAATGATCGTCTTGCCGGTAGCTTCACGAATCTGGACCAGCTCCGACTGCATGCGACGCCGCATTTGCGCGTCAAGGGCGCCAAAGGGTTCGTCCATAAGCAAGATGCGCGGATTCGGCGCCAGTGCCCGCGCGATCGCGACGCGTTGCTGCATGCCGCCGGACAGATGCGTTGGAAACTTCTCCTCGTTTCCCGAGAGCCCTACGAGGTGCAACAGCTCGCCGACGCGGGTTTCCCGCTGCACTCTTTCGTCCCCTCGCATGCGCAGCCCGAATTCCACGTTTCGCCGCACCGTGAGCCAGGGGAACAGGTGCGCGTGCTGCATGACGACTTTGATGTCCTGAAACGTGGCCGTGCCATCGTGTTCATTCGCACCCATGACGATCTGGCCGGCGCTTGGCGTAATGAAGCCAGCCAACAGGTTCAGCAATGTAGATTTGCCGCAGCCGCTCGGTCCCAGGATACAAACGAACTCTCCTTCGACAACGCCGAAATTGATATCCTGCAGCGTATCTTGTTGATTTGTGCCGCTACCGTAAAAGTGGCTCACAGCGTGCATTCTAATCAATTCAGGCACGGCCAAATTCCATCAACGACACAAGGTCTCTCATTTAATTCCACCCGCAGAACCAGGAATTAACAAACTGATCGAATTCGGTGATTTTTTCGGCAAACGGGCGGGGCCTTTCCTGTGACCCCGCCCGTAGAACAGAATGTTCAGGGAATGTCAAAGTTTTCGTGCGCAGCCGCCGCCGGCTAGAACTTGAATGTCACGAGTTCCGGCGCAACATCTCGCATGAGCTTGTGGTATATGAACTTGCCCGGATCTCCCCTTTCCTTCGTGTAGCCATGGTCGGCGAGAAAGTCCGCACTCAGTTTGAGCTCGTTGACGAATTCCTTGTCGATCGCCATGCTGTATATCGGCTTGAGATCATTGTAGATCGACTTGGTCATCCCCATTGTGACTTTCCCTTGTGCCGCAAAATGCTCCATTGTGCGTGCCGGATTTTTGTTCATGAACTTGTCGGCCTTCAACAACGCGCGCAGGAGTCTCTGGGCGCCATCCGGATCTGAATCGACGAAGTCCTTACGCATGACGACGACTCCGAACCCGATCAATACGCCTTTTGAGTCTTCCAGGAATTTGCTGCCGGGCGTCGCCTCCAAGGCCTTGGTGGAGTGAGGCGGCCATACGCTCAGTGCGTCTATGTCCTTCCGGGACAAGGCTGCCGGCAACGCTTGAGCCGGAATGTTCTTCAGCGTGACTTCTTTGGTCGCGATCCCGTTCTTTCGCAGGTATGTGAGCGCGAAGCGATGCCCTTCGGTTCCAAACTGGAATCCGATTCGTTTTCCCTTCAGATCGGCCGCAGACGAGTTGTCTCCCAGCGCCACCATCTGCATGTAGTGGACGCTGCGGCCAAGCGGGGCAATAATGTAGATGGGGGCCCTCGTCGCAGCCGTTACCGAGACCAGCGATGCGCTGATTCCCATGACTCCGGCACCGGCGACAACGCCGTCGACAGCGACTTTGCCAGATACGGTGTACTTGACCGTAACGTCCAGTCCTTCGTCTTTGAAAAACCCTTCCTTGTCGGCAACAAATCCCTGCATGAACAGAATGTCGTAACCGGAAAGGATGGTAAGTTTCTTTTGGGCGGCCGCACTGGTTGCCCAGCTCACGGCCAACAGGCACGCGAGGCCCACTAGTACCGCTCGCGGCAATGCAGTTGTTCTTCCGCGCTTATTTTGGATATTCATCTTCGTTCCTCCTCTCTCAACGTGATACCACGCGAAGCGTCAGTCGCCTCCGCGCAGATGATTCCCAAGTATCGGCGCCGGACCGCCGGCTGCAGCCGTTTCGGACACTCCATATGCGTGGC
>JAPOYQ010000662.1 GCA_026706505.1 Gemmatimonadota bacterium | reverse complement strand
TGCAGCTTCTCGACGCCGCGCTCAAAGTCGTAGGACCTTATTTCTCCTGGCAGGATCAGCGCGCCCAAGAACTCCTACCGGGCCAGCAGCACAGCTACTTAGACGCCATGGCCCAGCGCGGGGGTTCGATCACCACTGAGGGAGAAATGCCCGCCTTTGCCAATACCGGCTGCCCTATCGTGGCTGGCCACGCCGCGCCGCACCTGTTTTGGCTGCAAGCCAACAATCAACTTCCCAGCGGCGTCAGCGGCACAGCGGCTCCTGAGTTTGTGGTGTCGCGGCTGGTAGGCAAACGGCCGGTGGTCGATCCCACAGATGCGCTCGGCTGGGGCGTCTATGACGTGACCAAACAAGCTTGGGCAGACGAGCTTATCGCCGATCTCGGCCTAGACCAGTCGCTGTTTCCCGAACTGGTCGAATCTTGTACCATGGCCGGTCCCCTGACCCCAGCAATGGCCCAAAAGCTCGGCGTACCAGTGGGCCTGCCCGTCGCCGTGGCGTCCGGTGATCACCAGTGCAGCTTTGCCGGTACGGTCACCGATTACGCCAACACCGTGGCCGTCAATGTCGGCACCGGCGGACAAGCGGCCCTGCATATCGAAGCTCCATTGCCGCGCGGCTCGCTCGAACTGCGTCCCTATATCCAGCGCGGCTATCTGCTGGCGGGCGTGGGGGCCGTCGGCGGGCGGACGTTCAGGACGCTGCGCGATTTCTTCGCCGACGCCATCCAAACCCTCGCCGATGTCCAACCCGACAGCGAGGCCCTCTACGAGCGGCTCGTATCATTAGCGGCTGACGTACCGGCCGGTGCCGAGGGCGTGCGCGCCGACCCGCTGTTTTCCGGGTCACGCAGCAGACCGCGCGCCAAAGCCGCCTTCCGCGAGCTAACTACTGCGACGCTGACGGCCGGGCATCTAACGCGCGCGCTGTTGGAAGGCATGGCCGTCGAGTTGGCCGACTCGTATCGCGAGGCCATCCTACTGGGCGGTGGCGCGCGCTCCAAGCTGGTTGGCGCAGGCAACGGCATCAAGCTAAATCCCGTACTGCGAGCGGCGCTGGAAGCGGAGTTCGCTATGCCGCTGCACATAGGGGCACACGGCGAAGAGGCCGCCGTCGGTGCCGCGTTGTGTGCCGCTGTGGCTGACGGCGCGTTTGGCTCCATTGCCGAGGCCAGTGCAGCGTTTCCAGTGGCCTCCAATCGTGAAACATTCGGCAGTATCAAGCGTCAATGAGACAAATCACAGAGATATTTCTATTATATAACAGACCGCTGGTTGAATGGATCAACCGGCTATTGACCAATCAAAACAGGAGTCATCAATGAGACGAGTTTTACTGCTGTTCGCTGTGCTGCCAGTACTACTGTACGCCTGCGTCAGCACGTCGCCGACGACCGTGCAACAGGCGGCGATGGAGGAGACGACCGAGAAGCTAGAGGATCCAAAGCTGCCCATTGACTCGCTGGTGGCCGTCGGCCAGCTAGACAACGGCTTGCGCTATGTCATCCGCAAAAACCAAAAGCCCGAGAACCGAGTCGAGCTGCGGCTGGTGGTCGATGCCGGCTCGGTGTTGGAGGACGAAAACCAACAGGGGCTGGCGCACTTTGCCGAGCACATGGCCTTCAATGGCACCAAAAACTTCGCCAAGCAGGAGTTGGTGGATTATCTGGAGCTAATCGGCATGCGCTTTGGGCCGGATCTCAATGCCTATACCAGCTTCGACGAGACCGTGTACATGCTGACCGTGCCCACCGATAGCACCGAAGTGGTGGAAACGGCCTTCCAAATCTTGGAGGACTGGGCGCACCAGATAAGCTTTGAGTCCGAGGAAATCGACAAGGAAAGGGGCGTGGTCGTCGAAGAGTGGCGGCTGCGGCGTGGCGCTCAGCAGCGCATGTTCGACGAGCAAATACCCATTCTCCTGAAGGATTCGCGCTACGCCGTGCGCCTGCCCATCGGCCAGAAGGCCGTGCTCGATACCTTTCAGCACGAAGATCTGCGCCGCTTTTACCGCACTTGGTACCGGCCCGATCTAATGGGTTTTGTGGCCGTCGGCGACATTGAGCCAGCGGAGGTAGAGGCACTGGTGCAGGAGTATTTTGCACGCATCCCCGTGGCAGAAAATCCCCCCGAACGCACGGTGTTCCCCGTGCCCGACCACGAAGAGACGCTCTTCGCCATTACCACCGACCCAGAAGCTACATACAACAGCGTCAGCATCTACTACAAAATGGACGTGCGGCCCCAAGGGACGGTGAGCACCTACCGCCGCTCGCTGATTGAGGCCCTCTATCACCAGATGTTAAACCAGCGTCTGCACGAACTGACCAAGCTCCCCGAGCCGCCCTTTTTAGGGGCTTACTCGGGCCAAGGGCGTTGGCTGCGCTCCAAGGAGTTTTTCATCCTCGGCGCTGCGGTGCAAAACAACGGTTTCGACGCCGGGCTTGAGGCCCTGCTAATTGAAGCAGCGAGAGTGCGGGAACACGGCTTTACTGCTTCTGAGCTAGCGCGCGAGAAAAAGGAAATGCTGCGCAGCATGGAGCAGTCCTACCGCGAGCGCGACAAACAACAGTCGAGCGGTTTTGCCTCCGAATACGTGCGCCACCTGCTGACTGACGAAGCCATCCCCGGCATTGCCAAGGAGTACGAACTCTACCAAGAACTGGTCCCTGGCATTGCACTAGAGGAGGTCAATGCGCTGGCCAGCGAGTGGACGAGCGAAAAAAACCGGGTAATCACCGTGGAGGCACCTGAGCAAGAGGGCATTGCCGTTCCCACCGAGCAAGATCTGCTGGCGATCTTCGCCAAGGCGGCGCAGCAGGAGATCGCGCCGTACGCCGACGAGGTATCCGACGAGCCGCTCGTGGCGCAAATGCCAGCCCCGGCTGACATCGTCGAACGCAGCGAAATCCCCGATATCGGCGTGACTTGGTGGACGCTCTCCAACGGCATCCGCGTGTGCTTGAAGCCGACGGACTTCAAAAACGATGAGATCCTCTTCCAAGCCTATAGCCCCGGCGGGCACTCGCTGATCCCCGACGCCGACTACGTGGCAGCTTCGACGGCGACCTCAGTGGTGAGCGAGGGCGGCGTGGGGCCGTTTAACAAGATCGAACTAGAGAAGAAACTGGCCGGCAAAGTGGTGCGGGTATCGCCGTGGATCAGCAGCTTGCAGGAGGGCGTTTCTGGCTCGGCCTCGCCCGAAGATATTCAGACCATGTTCGAGCTGATCTACGCCTTCTTTACCGCGCCGCGACAGGATAGCACGGCCTTCCAAGCCTATCAGACACTTATGAGAGGCTCCATCCAAAATCGCAGCGCGCGCCCAGAGACAGCTTTCAGCGACACCATTTCGGTCACCATGGCGCAGTACCACCACCGGGCGCGCCCCTGGTCGCTGGAGTTGCTCGACGAGATGGATTTGGCCACGTCTATGGCCGTGTACCAAGATCGCTTTGCCGACGCCAGCGACTTCTCCTTTTTCTTCGTCGGCAACTTCACCCTCGAAGGTATAGAGCCGCTGGTGCGCACTTATTTGGGCGGCTTGCCGACCACGGGACGGGAGGAGACTTGGCGCGACGTCGGCATCGAGCCCCCGGAGGGCGTGATCGACAAGGCGGTCTATCGCGGTATTGAACCCAAGAGCCGATCACAGATGATTTTCACCGGCCCCTTTGAATACGATGGCTGGAAAAACAACCTCGAACTGAGGGCCATGACCTCCGTGCTGGAAATCAAGCTGCGCGAGGTGTTGCGCGAGGACTTGGGCGGCACCTATGGGGTATGGGTCAGCAGCAGCGGCTCGCACTACCCGGACGAGGAGTACCGCATCTCCATCTCCTTCGGCAGCGATCCCGATCGCGTCGAAGAACTGACGCAAGTAATCTTTGAGCAGATCGACAGCCTAAAAACCGTCGGCACCACCGACCTCTACGTCGATAAGGTCAAGGAAATGCGCAAGCGCCAGCGCGAGACAGACCTCAAGGAAAACAGCTTCTGGGTCGGGTCTCTGGCATCGCTCGACTTCAACGGGGTCGATCCACGGCTGCTGACTCAGTATCCAGCGTTGGTCGATTCGCTGACGGTGGATGCAGTGCAGCAGTCAGCGCAGAAGTATTTCAACATGGACCGCTATGTGCGGGTGGTGCTCTATCCGGAGGAGGAGGGGGGCGAGGCGGGAGAAGAGTAGCGCTACGGGGAATCGTATGTTGCCATTATATATGTCGCCGTCGGCCTAAGCTTTTTTAGTTGGGTCGGCGGCGACTGGCTATTTGAGAGGGCCAACTGTCCTCTAAGAAGGTCCTGTAGCTGAACGTAAGGTTTCAAGTTGCACCTTTTCCCAATCTTGATAGTCTTTTGGCACCCGCCAAAATTCTTGCCATGCGGAGTTGAGAAGACAGACAATCCGCGTTAGCGCATCCGGCTTTGCCGTCCGCACACCAGTCCCTTCGATGCCTTCCTGCGCCATTGATACGATTTCAGAAAGCAAATTCTCTGGGTAACACTGCCGGTATTCAGGCTCTAGATTGTAACCCATAACCTTAACGAAATCCTGCCAAGCCTTTTCGATCCGTTTCACCTCCGTATCGAAGCCGGTCGCTGCCAGCATCATCAGCACCGCACGCATCCGTGCATCATCTGCCGGATGCGTTGACACGAATCTCAAAGGGGTCTCAAAGGGATCACCGCCGCGTTTGACGCAAAGGTGATAGTGAGACCAAGCAAAGGCCGGTCCCGCCACCATTACGCCAAACAGGTCGCAGAAGAATTCCTGCATCCAAAATTTGACCCAACAGGTGCGCCATAGTTGGAGTTGGTAAATCTTGCCTGCTGGTTTGCTTACGCGCTCGGCAGCTACGATCCCGTCGCGAAAGTGCCTTACCACCTCAAACAAGCTCCGCTCGTAAGCAGCATGATACTCCTCAAGTATCGGCAAATCGTCATTCTGCTCCCGATGAAATAGATGACAGAGTTCGTGATATATATCGGGTAGATGCAGGAGAAACCTACTCTCCATCAAAGGCAGACAGAGGAGATTGAAGTCGAGGTATACATGGAAATAGTCCTGAGATATATGACTGACGACTGGAGGAATCAGGCGGTAATTGATTTCGCTGCAAACGTCCGTGATCAGACGGTTGAGAAAGTCATCGTCTTGGCTTACTCTGCTGAGGGCGAAAGCACCAACGTTTTCAACAGTTTCGAGCTGTCCCACAATGCGTGTGAATTCTCTCACACGTCGAGGGGTCTGTAGTGCTGTATCGACGACCGTCTCCTCAGCGAGGCATTGAAGGGCTACCTGTGCGGAGTCGAGATGCATCAAACATATTTGGCGCAAGCCGTCGTATTCCCTCTCATACTGTCCCTGTACTATTTGGCGCAGTTGCCGTATTCGCTCCAGCGATTGGCCGATTGACCCAACAAGGTAGGCTTCGGTCATCAACGTCTCCGGAGTCGGCGGGCTATCTCCGCCCGTTCCTGTTCCAGTCTCTGGGCAAGCGTCTCTAGCTGTCTATGATAGCTAGCATCGACTTGGCCGCTGAGGAGATGCTCGCCAAGTTGCTTCAAATCTAGACCTGCGAAGGGTTCGCCGGTGTTTGAACGGAGCAAACTGTCCAAGATCAGTGCCTCAAGAGATTCCGATCCGAGGCCCTGATCGCTGGCATCAATGAGAAGCTGCCCGAGCTTCTTCTGATCTGGATCGGGCGGACCGGTCCTTCCATGTCCCAGCCGTTCAATTACTTTGTCGATTAGTACGCCATAAGCCTCGACATCGGAGTAAACCCCCCTCAGCAAACTCAAATCACTCATGATGCTACCTCCTCCTGAAGATGGGCATTTTCAAATTTGATGGCGTCTTGATCGTACTCCGCGGCTTCATCGAATAGACTTCGATCACAAAGTTTGATCGAAATCGGCAGACGCATCGCGCCTTCTGGCCGAGTCCACGTCAGGCAACTAAGCGAAAAAACATCTGACAGGCAGTGTTCGATGGACATCTCACCAGCTATCCTCCGGATGTGTAACGGATTGGACGTCCCCAGAATTCGGAAGGGACGCCCAGTGGTGCAGATGTAGCCCTCATTTGGAGAAGTCTGTACCCAACTACCAACCCTCGGATTCTCTACATAGATTCCTTGTCCTCTCCTTGACGGCTTCACATCGAACAATCGCAGCGGTGCTGGCGCGGACTTGGCGATCTCAATGACTGAGAGTTGCCAGTCTTCGTCGAGATAACCCTCTACAGCAAGCTGTTGGCACGCTTCTTCTATCCCTTCAATTTCCGATGGCCAAGCACGTCCGTCTCGGTGAATGACAATCTGTTTTGGGCACTGTTTGAGATAGGGCCCTTCTTTGCG
>JAPOYQ010000049.1 GCA_026706505.1 Gemmatimonadota bacterium | reverse complement strand
CTGGCCAAGCTGGGGTCTGAAGTGGCCACGACGGCCAATATCGACTTTCACGCGCGGATCGTTTTGGAGAAGGCACTTGGCCGCAAGTTGATCGAAACCTCTAGTGAAGTCATTGAGCGAGCGTACGCGGCCGATGAGGATGTCCAAACCCTGCTCGACAATGCCGAGCAGAAGCTTTTCAGCCTGAGCGAAAACCAAATCGGCGAGGGCTTTGAGCCGCTGGAAAAGGTGATGGGCGAAACGTTCGAGCACCTTGAGCGCGTTCACGCGGGGGCGGGCACAGTCCTGGGGGTGGATACGGGCTTTGCCGATCTCAACGAGCAAATGTCGGGTTTTCAGAAGGGCGATCTGGTCATCCTCGCGGCGCGGCCCAGCGTGGGCAAGACGGCCCTTGCGTTGACGCTGGCGCGCAATGCGGCCGTGGATACCGGAGTTGGGGTGGCGATTTTCAGCTTGGAAATGTCTAAGATGCAACTGGCTCAGCGCCTGCTCAGCGCAGAGACCAAGGTCGATTTGCACAAACTCCGCACCGGCCGGCTGCGCGACGAAGACTGGATGCACCTAACGCACAATATCGACCGCTTGGCTCAAGCCCCTATCCACATAGACGATACCCCCGGCATATCGGTGCTCGAAGCGCGGGCCAAGGCGCGACGCCTGCAGCGCGAGTACGGGGTCGGCATGGTCATAATCGACTATCTGCAACTCATGAGTGGACATGTTAGGGCACAGAGCCGCGAGCAGGAGATTTCGCATATCTCGCGCGGCCTCAAGGCCATGGCTAAAGAATTGGACGTGCCGGTTTTGGCCTTGTCGCAGTTGTCGCGCGCCGTAGAAAGCCGCACGGACCGGCGGCCGCAGCTATCGGACCTGCGGGAGTCGGGCAGCTTGGAGCAGGACGCCGATGTGGTGATGTTCATCTATCGCCCAGAGATGTACGATCTCAAGTCTCCGGACGGCGAGAGCCTTGAAGGTCTTGCCCAGATCATCATCGGCAAGCAGCGCAACGGCCCGGTTGGCTCGGTGGATTTGATGTGGAACAAGGAAAGTGCCACGTACGAGGCGATGGCACCTGGGTGGCGGGCGGAGCCGGAAGAGTATTAGTCGGTCCTCATGTTCATCGATGAAGTAACCATCACGGTGGAGTCGGGCCATGGCGGCAGTGGCTGCTGTTCGTTTCGGCGCGAGAAGTACGTGCCGCGCGGCGGGCCGGATGGGGGCGACGGGGGCGATGGGGGCGACGTGATTTTCCGCGTCGATGCCCAACTCAACACGCTGCACGATTTCCGTTATCAACGCCACATTCGCGCTGGTCGCGGTGCCCACGGCGAAGGCAAGCGCCGGACGGGCCAGCGCGGCGAGCACGCGATCGTCTGCGTGCCGCCGGGCACTATATTGCGCGATGAAAAGGGCGCGCTGATCCGCGACATGGTCGAGGATAGGCAGGAGTTGGTGCTGCTGGAGGGTGGGCGCGGGGGTCGGGGCAATGCCCGCTTTGCCACGCCTCGCGTGCAGGCTCCACGGCGCGCCGATCCCGGGCGAGAGGGCGAGCAAATGGTGGTGCGGCTCGAGCTGAAGTTGCTGGCGGATGTGGGACTGGTGGGCTTTCCCAATGCGGGCAAATCCACGCTGTTGTCGCGGCTTTCCGCAGCTCGTCCCAAAATTGCCGACTATCCCTTTACGACCTTGGAGCCGCACTTGGGGATTGTGCAGTGGGCTGAGGGCGAGAGTTTTGTGCTGGCCGACTTGCCGGGGCTGATCGAGGGGGCGCACGAGGGCAGGGGCTTGGGCATGCGGTTTTTACGCCACATTGAGCGCACGCGCATCCTGCTGTTTGCCATTGATTGCACCAGTCCGGATCCGCGCGGCGAGTTGGATGCCTTGCGCGGCGAGTTGGATGCTTTCGACGAGGGGATGCGGCACAAGCCCGCTGGCATTGCGCTGACCAAGGCTGATTTACTGGGGCCGGACGCGGAGTTCGAAGATCCTTTTGCCGACCTGCGCGCGCCGCGTTTTTTGGTTTCGGCCGTCAGCGGTCATGGGGTGCCTGAGATGTTGCGTAGTGTGGGGCAGGCGGTGAAGAAATTGCGCGCTGACGAAGTGGGGAAAGACGATCCATGAGGGATTTTGCGGAACTCTGAATCGCGTTCTTCGATTCTTCAGGATAATCCTGAAGAATTTTTTATGCGCGTCCTTCAGCTAAAGCCGAGGAAGCGCCGCGCGGTCTCGCCCATGATGAGTTGGCGCTGATCGCTGCTCAGGTCGGGCAGCAGGTGGTCGAGGACCTCGACGCATTCGCCGTAGCCGGGGTCGGCGACAATCCAGGGAAAATCCGAAGCCCACAGCAGGCGTTCGGCGCCAAAAGCGGACAGCAGGCTGCGGTGCCAAGCGGCTAAGTCGGGATAGGGATAGGCCGCCTTGCTCATGGCGTATTGGCCCGACAGATGGACGCAGACGTTGGGCGAATCGGGCGCGGGCCCGAGGAACCCGGTCGGCGGTGGCATCTCCACGTCGATCTGCGGGCGACCCTTGGCGTCCCAAGTGAACCGATCCTCGCGTGGACAGACCATGAGGTGATTGATCACGACGCGCACTTGGGGAAAATCCGCGAGGAACTGGGGCACTAGCGGAGCGGAGGTGGCGCGCAAATAGAGCCAGAGCACGTAGTCTTTGCGAGCGGCGTGTTCCCATATCGGACGGGAAAAGTCGCCGAGCGAGCGGAGCCGGAAGCCGATGATCGAGCCGTCTTCAGCGAGGCGATCCATGTGGTCGGCGGGCGCGGGCTCGTCGGGTGGTATCAAGCCGATGCCCAAGAAGCGGTCGGGATAGGTGCGCAGGCAGTGTTGTAAATAGGCGTGATGCGCGAGGCTGGTGCCGCCGGTTTGCACGAGCACGGCCTTGTCGATGGCGTGGTCGGCCATGTGCGCCAAGAGATCCTCGACGGGGGCTTCGCGCTCGGCGGGCATGCTTGAGGTGATCTCGCGCGGGAATTCGGCGCTGGGGCGGGCGAAGACGTGCAGATGAGAGTCAATACGCATAGTTTTATTGGGTTGGGATTAAGGTTTAGGTAAAGATGGATAAGAGAGTCTCCACGGACAAGGCAGTGAAACAGGTGAGAGTGCGCGCACCGGCTACGTCGGCGAATCTCGGCGCGGGCTTTGACTGCTTGGGACTGGCGCTGGAATTGTACATGGACTTGGCGGTGGAGGAAGGCGAAGGCGAGGGCTTGGAAATCTCGGCCACGGGCGAGGGGAGCGCGAGCGTGCCTTTGGACGAGCGCAACGCGGTCTATCAGGGGATGATGCGTGCCTATGCGCGGGTCGGCAAGACGCCCAGGCGGCTGCGCTTGACGATCGACAGCCAGATCCCGTTGGCCAGTGGGCTGGGCAGCAGCTCGGCGGCTCTAGTCGCTGGCTTGACCGCCGGAGCCGAGCTGTGCGGGATGGGGCTGGATCGGGAGGAGATTTTGCGGCAGGGCGTGGCTGTGGAGGGGCACCCGGACAATGTCTCGCCCTGTGCGTTGGGAGGGATCGTCATCGCAGCTTTGGACGGCGAGGAGATTGTGTGGGCGCGGATTGAGCCGCCGAAGGATTTGGCCGCGGTCGTGGCCATACCGGATTTTCCCCTGCCCACGTCCAAGTCGCGGAGCGTGCTGCCCGAGCAGATTGAGCGGCGGGACGCGATATTTAACGCCGGGCGCGTCGGCTTGTTGGTGGCTGCACTGCAACAGGGCGACTACAGCCTGCTGCGGACTGGGATGCAAGATCGGTTGCATCAGCCCTATCGAACGGTCCTGGTTCCGGGGATGGAAGCGGTGTTGGCCGCGGCTACAGAGGCGGGGGCGTTGGGTGCGGCGCTGAGCGGGGCCGGGCCGACCGCGTTGGCGCTGGTAAGCGATCGGGATGCAGAGGTGGCCGAGGCCATGCAAAAGGCGTGGGCCAAAGAAGGGATTGCCGCGCGAACTTTGGTCCTCGGCTTCGCCGCCGAGGGCGTGCAATGCGTAAAAGAGAGGTAAATAAATATGGTCAGCGAAGCCGCGCTCATAGACGACATGACGACTCCGACGCCCGAAGTCGTAGAGGCCGTGCGCCAGTTGGACGGGCCGATCCTGCTGCTGGGGGTCAGCGGCAAGATGGGGCCGACCTTGGCCGAGCTGTTAGTGCGGGCCGGGGCGCAGCAGGTGGCGGGGGTGGCGCGCTTTACGGATGCAGAAAAGCGGCGCTACTTGGAAAGCGTCGGCGTGCAAACCATTGCCTGCGACCTGCTCGCCGATGGGGCGCTGAAGGAGCTACCCGATGCGCCCAACGTCCTCTTCCTCGCCGGGTTTAAGTTTGGAGCCACCGGCAATGAAGACGCGACTTGGGCGATGAACACTGCATTGCCCAGCGCGGTGATGGCGCGCTACGCCCAATCGCGGATCGTCTATGTGAGCTCGGGCAATGTGTATGCGTATGCCGAGGCTTCGGGGCCGGGGGCGGACGAAGATGGAGATTTGGGGCCGGTGGGCGAATACGCCCAATCGCGCTTGGGCGGCGAGCGGGTCGCCGAGTACGCGTCGCGGATGCGGGGGACGCCCTTGCTGATTGTGCGGCTGTTTTACGCCACTGAGCCGCGCTATGGCATCATCCGCGATCTGGCCGATAAGGTGTGGCAGCAAGAGCCGATTGATCTGACTATGGGGTACGTCAACCAAATTTGGCAAGGCGACGCCAACGCCTATTTGTGCCGCTTCTTCCCTCTGTGCGATAGTCCAGCCGACGTCATCAACCTGACCGGCCCGGATACCTTATCTGTGCGTGAGTTGGCCGAACAGCTAGGGAAGATCATGGGTAAAACGCCCCGCTTCACGGGCACAGAGGCCCCGGACGCCCTCTTGGGAGATAGTCGGCGCTTGTGCGCGGAATTTGGTTGCCCGCGCGTCGGCCCGGAGCAGATGTTGCGCACGGTGGCCGAGTGGGTCATGGCCGATGGTCTGAGCTTGGGTAAGCCGACCAAATACGAATCTCGCAGCGGGCAGTTCTAGCAATGAAGGAGCGGATCGCCGAGGTGGCCGCCAAGTCCGTCGAGGCGCTGTTGGCCGACGGCACGGGTGCGAGTGCGCTCCGGGACGGTCAATTATTGTGGTCGCTATCGCATTTGTGGGATCAGCCTCGCTACCGGAGGCTGGCTGAGCAGGTGGCCGAAGGTAGTGAGCGCGACGAGGCTGCGGTCCGTGGTTCCCTTGTGTTGGCCGAGGGACTGGCGGCCTGTGGATATTGGGATCAGGCGCGGACGCTCGTGTTGCAAAGCCTAGCGCGTTGCGATGCGGCGGATTACATCGGCGAGTCACCAGAGGGGCAACCTATGCCCAAGGGGGCGCGGTGTCTTGACGACTGGGCGCATGTACTGAGTGTGTGTACGCGCCTTTTGCACGTCCGCGCCGACCGCGAACTGCAAATAGCAGCCGCTCGCGCCGTAGCTGCCATCTTGAACTACCACTACTATCCGGACTTGGGGGGGGTGCTCTTTGCCGTCCGCGGCGATTTCTTCCACTTTGACGAGTACTGGGGAACCTGCGTCTACAGCGAGGCGGCCCTCGCCGCGCTGACTGCGATGTTGGATGAAGCCGGTCGCCGTGGGGAGACGCACCTCTGCGCCTTGGCGGGGCGCTACCTGCGCCAACACGTAGAGGCCGCTTGGAATCCGGCTACGGGCGGCATCCGCCGCGAGTACAGTTTGGGCGTCTGGAGTGATGAAAGGCCTGGGGCCGTCCAAGCCGCAGCCGTAGGTGCCTTGGCGACGTTGCACCGCTATCAGGGCGGCGACTGGGAGGCTGAATGGCTGGAGCGGGTACGAGATTACCAACGGAACTGTCCAATCGATCCGCCCACCGAGTTGCGTTGCTTAGTTCGTGTGCACGCGAGAGCCGGACGAAAAACTTGACATTGTGAAGTGAGAAAGCCATTCTGACCACAGGTGTTGACTAGTCAGGAGGTCCATCATGATCGTCTATCACGGCACGACGCGCCGCGCCGCGCGCCAGATCGCCCGCGACGGCTTTCAGCCGCGGTCGCCCTCGCGGCGGGTGTGGTTTTCGCGGGGCAAGAGGTACGCCAAGCAGCGGGCTCACTCCAAATCGCGGCACACGCGAGATCGCCCCGTTGTGCTAACCGTAGATCTCGACTTGAAAACTCTGCGCCAGCGCTACGGCAGTCGGCAGGTGCGCGAAAGCGGCGGGGTCATCTCGATCAACGGAGCCATTCCCGCGTCTTCGCTGCGCAGCCACTACGGGCTGGGCCTCCCGGAGACTGCCGAGGAGATCGCCCGCTGGGTCAACGCCGTCTTGGGCGTCAAGGCGCACAAGGGCGTCAGCGCCCGCCCTCGTGGCGGGCGCTGACGCCCTTGTGCG